>NZ_JFWX01000050.1:0-24421 GCF_000588095.1 Acinetobacter sp. 1130196
TTCCCCCTTGAGCGCTTGCTCCTTCAATAATTTCATTTTTAGCTCTTAGTAATTGCTCATATAGGCGTTTAGTACATGTTTTAGATTTGCGAACACGCCAGATAATTGAATGTGAAGTCCCAGCTTTAACAGCAAGTTGATTCTGTCTACCAACTTGTGCTGATATCCAATCACACAGATCCTTAATATCTTCCTGCGATGCTTGTGGAACTTTTGGACCTGCTTTTACTGCCGGTTGTTTCTTTTCAACCTTTGGTATTTCTGTAGGCTGCTTAATATCCAAATGCTCTTTAAGCGGATGTTCTGTCCCATTCTTCACAGCAAATTGAACAGCTTTAAGCACACATAAATCATAAGGCGGACGACCATTACGCTGAGCTACTACAGCTAATTGTTCTCTGATTTCTGATAGAGTCATACCGCTTCTCCAAATAGGTCAGGCTGCATGTCTTTCTCGGTACCTGCTTGAGCAATACGTTCTTGTGCTATTTCGAAGTACTTCTGCTCTTGCTCAATCCCAATGAATGAACGACCTGTGTTTACACAAGCAACACCTGTGGTACCGCTACCCATTGTGTTGTCTAGAACTGTTTCACCTTCGTTTGTGTATGTGCGAATTAAGTACTCACAAAGAGCAACTGGCTTTTGTGTCGGATGGAAATTTGATTTCTGCTTATCGCTACTGAATAGCTGAACTGAACGTGGGTACCGCTCTGTTGAGTCATAAGATTTAATGTTTACTTGCTTGCCGTAGTGCTCTGATCCAATGTCTTTACGCTTAGCTGTCTTCCGTTCATGACCAAAGGTTTTCATTGGGTTGAACGTTGGTTTAGCCTTGTAAAACACGAGGATGTTTTCATGTGCACGTAATGGCTGGAATTTAGCATTAAAGAAGCCAGTAGCTGCCGGCTTTTCCCAAATCCACTCATAACGGAATAGTTTTAGGTTTGATGTTGCAAGTACAGCTGTGAATGGATGAGCAGCGAATAAAACAATCGCACCATTATCTTTAATAATTCGCTCGTACTGTTCCCAAAGTGGCTCAAACGGAATAACCGCATCCCAACTGCAACATGTAGTTCCATACGGCAAATCACAAAGAATCATGTCTACGGTACCCGTTTCAATTTCCTTCATGCGCTCGAGGCAATCGCCTAACATAAGATTATGTTTCACGCTGCACCTCTCTCTTCCACTGGAAATGACATGCCTACGAAACGACAAATATCTAAGCGATCCTGAACCTTTACAGATCCGCGCTTCCCGTGACGGTTTTTAGCAATGATTAATTCAGTTACACCTGTAGGTGCATTTGTCTCTTTTTCGAGTAATGGGTGGACCATGATAATTTGGTCTGCATCCTGTTCAATTTGACCTGAGTCTTTAAGGTCGCTTGCAACAGGTTTATGTCCTTCTGCTGCTCGGTTGAGTTGAGCTAATGCAATTACTGGACAATCAAACTCTTTAGCCATAGCTTTTAAATCACGGCTAATTGATGCAACTTCTTGAACGCGATCTTTTTTAGATGGGTCACGGATTAAACCCAAGTAGTCCACGATGATGCAGCCTAGAGCCTTGTATTTACGTTTTGCTTTACGCGCATAGCTTTGGATTTCAGAAATTGTTGGCTTCTGCTTCTCTTCAATAAAAATTGGAAGGTTGCGGAACTGAGCTATCGTGCCAGTAAGCTTTTCAAACATCCCGTCATAAATTTCCCCGTTGTGAAGATTGTTATATGGGATATGCCCTAATGCTGAGATCATGCGGTTGGTTAGGGTTGGTGTGTCCATCTCAGCAGAGATAAATAAAACAGGCATGTTGTAGCGCTTAGCAGTTTGCATTGCACACATCTGCGCGAGTGTTGACTTGCCACTACCCGGACGACCACCAATAACACAAAAATGTCCTTTCTCGATTGTGCCAAGAAGGTTATCTAAGTGAGGAATATTAAATTGAACTCCAATAAACCCTTTTTCTTCCTTCTGGGCGATTTTCTTCTCGAAACGTTCTAAAGTTTTTTCTAAGGCTTGATTGAAATCAAAACCAGTTTGCTTCTGTTCGATAGTGCTGCTTGAAGTGCTGAATAGATTCTCAGCCTCAAGGTAAATATCACTTACCGTTAAGTCTTTTGCTCTTCCAGCAATGGCTAGTCCAATGCCTTCAACTTCACGGTGATTTTTTAACTTTGTTAATTCAGCAACAAAGTATTCAAGGTGATGGACACTACCAATAGCGCTATTAAGTTGAATTAAATATTCTTCACCGCCGATATCGTTTAGCAGATTTCTTTCTTGAAGATGCTTGCCAACGAATACAGCGTCATATGGCATATCAGCATTTGATAACTCAACAATGGCGCGATAAATGATTTTGTGTCGTCCAGCGAAGAAATGTTCCTCAGTCAAATCGTTTGCAACTACTTCAAGTGAGTTGCTTGTTGTCATGAGTGCAACAAGAACACTCTGCTCAATAGAAATATTTTGGATATCAGAACTCATTACCAATCTCCATAATTAAGATCAGCATTTTTCATATCTGCTGGTGTTTGTTGTTGTGCAGAACCATTCAAAGTTTCAAATGCTGGCTTCCAGTTGTAACGACTAGCAAACCCAATCCACGATTCACTCAAAACAATACGAGCTGCATCATTAGTTGAAATCCCTGCATTGCAGCTTTCGTGGTAATGCTTGATCACAGCATCAAGAGTTAATGGTTTTTTAAGGGTCTTACGGTATTCATTGAATCGTTTAGCAACTTCAAGTTCTAAACCGATAGCGACAAGAGCTTCACATGGTTTCTTCCCTTTCAAGATTTTTTCAAGCTCAGCCGTGCTTAACTTACTATCTGTAGTAATCTCTGTAGTATTCTCTGTATATGTGTCACCCTCCAGGTGGGGAGGGTCTTCCCTGTAGGGTGGGAGGTCATGACTTTCAAGTGAGGAGGGTCCTACCGTAGAAGTTAGGAGGGTGGTCACTTCAAAGAGAACATGGGTAACTAATTCAATGAACAAAACATTGCTAAGTTTTTGACCATTTACATCTACAGAGCGGAAGTGACGCTTGATCACGCCGAACTTTTCAAGACGATCTAATGCTTCTTTAACTTGCTTCCTTGAGAACCCAAATTGATCTGCTAGACTCTGATATGAGCGTTGCAATAAATCAGCTTTGAATTTTTTCTTTACCGAAACGATATGCCCAGAATCTTCATCACGGACAATAGTCGGACGATGCCAATAAACAATTTCTGAAAGCAAAATGACCGCATTTGTATCGGGCTTTCCATTTTCCAATTTGAAAGTATTAAACCAATTAGCAGGAATGACATTGCCTTCAATATTGAGGCTGGCAATTTTGTCTACAACCGGATGACCTGTGGTGTATAAGCTCATACAACACCACCTTGCTTAAATTCCTTATACAGCTCATCAATTTCTTCAATGAAGAAACTATCTAAATCAGAGTCATATAAGCGTTTTAAAGCTCCATATCGATTTACAAACTCAGGGTACTTAGATTCGTACCACTGAATAAATTTAAAAGTGGTTTTACTCATCTAGTTCCCCTTCTCTACTGTTTCTGCTAATATTGAATGGTTCATTTGGTCCTTCTCCGATTGAACATTGAGCCTGATCCACGAAATCAGGCTTTTTTAATGTCTGCTGTTTCTGAGCGCACTGATAAATCTGAATGCAGCTCATGGTTTTTATCGCTCTCTGTTAAGCCGAAAATCTTTTGTTTAATCTTCGTCTCAGCTTTCAATTTTTGGAGATGAGGCTTGATTAACGTTTCGTACACATACTCACTTGCACCCTGTCCTGCTCGTAGCATTTCAGCCAATGAGGACAACTGTTCTTTGTGGTCTGTTGGCATATGGATGGTGATAGACGCATCCTTCTTTGGTTTACGTTTAGTCATGGTTTTTCCTAGGCAGTTAATGCTTGACGGTCAGCCTTTAGCTTTCCATTTGTTAATACTTCAAAGGCAGCTTGCGTTCTTGGTGGTATGCCTTCTTGCTCCCATTTGGTAATACCTGAGCGTGCTTTTTTGATTTTCTTGGCTAGTTGAGAGTTATTTTCTACACCGTAGAACTCCCTCAAATGCTCTACATTCATATTCAAATTCCTGAACATATTAATTCAACTTATTGAACAACATGTTCAAGCATTTGTCAAACTTCTTGTTCATAATTTTGAACATCTGATATAAGGTTTTGAACGATGGATAATTCTGTTTCTGATCGCATTCAATCTCGAATGGCTGAATTAAAGTTATCTCAAGCGGATTTAATGAGGCTCACTGGCGCTGCTAGAGGAACTGTTTCTGGTTGGGTAAATGGAAGTAATAATCCGAGCGCAAAGCACATTGAGGCGCTAGCAACCGCATTAAAAACAACATCCAGATGGATTCTTACTGGAAAAGAAAAACAAAATTTAACCAACTTCAACATGCAAGAATTTATGGATAAGCACGGCCTATCCAAGAAAGATGAATCATCATTTGATGTGAATGATATTCAAAGCGCGTCAGTAGTTGAGTATGGTGGGGATGATGGATTTATCTGGATTGATGTGGTAGAGGCAAGTTTTTCTTGTGGCACAGGAGAATCTATAGAGTTTCACTTTGATGTGATCAATGGAAAACAGCCATTCCCACCTAGTTTTTTTAAACAAAAAAATGTTCATCCTGATTGCATGCGCATCATCAAGGCTAAAGGCGACAGTATGGCGGACAAGATTGAGGATGGGGATTTGGTTGGCATTGATATATCCCAAACCGACATTATTGATGGTCAAATTTATGCTGTTTACTTTGAGGGTGAAGGCATGATTAAGCAGATTTTCAAGGAAGAAGGCGGGAAACTGATTCTGCACAGCCTAAATCCTAAATACAGAGATCGTGAAGTCACGGAGCAAAATGGATTGAATTTTAAAGTTATGGGTCGCCAATTTTGGCGTGCAGGTTAAAAAAGGAGAATGGAATTGGATAACGCAAAACTACCAATCAATCAGATTATTGCTCGCATCAATGATGCTGCTAAACATGGTGAAGCTTTGGTGCTAACCGCTGAAGAAGTAAAGATTCTTTCAAAAGATATCGGCGATAAGGTCTATATTCCTGTACTTACGAATGAACAAGTTGTTCAGTTGGTAAAGGAAGGAAAGCTTGGGCAGAAGATTAATAACACCAAAGATTAATAAACTGTGAACCCGACACAGTCTTTTAAATGTGGGGTATATCACTTATTAGATAGTAATATTTATTGATGTTTTAGTGTGTAATGTGTAGATTGCCAATAGTTTTTATAGTAGATATTGGGATTATGCAATATGTCTAATATTGAGCAAGATACACGTTTTATTGTTAACAATAATTTGATTAACAAGGGCTGGATCTTGGACATTCAAGATCCAAACAAAAATGTCTTTTTTGAATCAGATATCTTAAGAATTGTTAATAATGAGTTTCTCAAGAAAAGTAAAAAAAGACCCGATTATGTTCTTTTCGATTCACAAAATAAGCGGCCAATCGGTGTAATTGAAACGAAATCAGGTGGAAAAAGCTTAACAAAAGCACTGGATCAGGCAACCGAATATGCTGAAATGCTTGATGCACCTTTGATATTTGCAATGAATAATGGTTTCTGCGAAACACGGCATTTGTATACCCAAAAACCATTATTTATTGATGAAAATGAGGTTAATGAATTAATAAGAGTAAATGAAGCTAAAGAGTTCATATTGCAGGAAACAAATGGTATTTATATTACACCTAAAGAAATTTTAGTCTCTCGCAAAGAGTTAATTAATGTTTTCAAGAAGTTAAATAACTCACTAAGAGGTGAAGGTTTAAGAGCTGGTATAGAAAGGCTTTCAGAATTTGCAAACATTCTTTTTTTAAAATTGTATACAGAGAATGCTAATACAGGTATTTGGAATTCTCTCAAAAGTCTCGATAATGATTTGCTAATTAATACAACTAATAACATACTACAAGATATTGATAGACAATATGGTGCTTCTGTTTTTACAAATTTACAGCTAACCAACCCTGTTGCTGTTAAAGAGATGATCAAAGAGTTGGATAAGTTAAAACTCTCATCAATAGATACCGATATTAAAGGAGATGCTTTTGAGTATTTCTTACAGCAAGCTACAGCAACTAATAATGACTTAGGAGAATATTTTACTCCACGTCACATAACTAAAACCATTGTTAACTTAGTCAACCCTAAATATGGTGAAAAGATCTATGACCCTTTTTGTGGGACAGGTGGTTTTTTAACAGAGGCATTTGATCATATAAAAGATAACACTTTAATTGCAAACAATAGTAGTGAAGAAATCAAGCTTAAACATAATACTATTTTTGGAAGAGAAATTACCTCAAATGCAAAACTCGCAAAAATGAATATGATTCTGCATGGGGATGGGCATAGTGGAATTTGCCAGATAGACACACTTCAAAACCCTATTGAATCTGAATATGATGTGGTTATAACCAACATGCCATTTTCTCAAAAAACTTCTTATTCTCACTTATATGAGAATAAGTTAGCTAAAAACGATGGTGATGGAGTATGTGTTCTACATTGCTTTAAAGCAACAAAAAAAGGAGGGCGAATGGCATTAGTAGTACCTGAAGGCTTTCTTTTTAAAGCCGCTTTAGCTCCAGTAAGGAAGTATTTATTTGAAAACGCCCAACTAAAAGCAGTAGTTTCACTTCCAAAAGAAGTTTTTCTGCCATATGCAAAAGTTAAAACCAATATACTCTACTTTACCAACTGTCATAATGGTAGAACAAATTCTGACGTTTTTTACTACAATGTGACAAATGATGGCCTAAGTTTAGATTCTTTCCGTAGAAAAATTGACGAAAATGATTTAAAAAATTTAGATTTTGCTGATTTAAATAAGAGCGACTTTGATAAATATTATAATGAATTAGGTTTCTTAAAAGTTAATCCAGAATTAATCAGAAGCAATGATTATATTTATAATTATGCTCATTATAGTAATTCACATATAAAATCAAAATTCCCAACTATAAAACTAAAAGAACTCCTATCCTTGTCTGGCAAAGTCAAAGTGGGAGAGGATACAAATATACCTATTATGAGTATCACTATGGAACATGGCTTAATTGATCAGCATGAGAAATTTAAAAAACGAGTCGCAAGTTCTGATATTTCTGGGTATAAAAAGGTTTTTAAAAATGAACTTGTAATGGGGTTCCCTATAGATGAAGGTGTTCTAGGATTTCAAAAATATTACGATGCTGCTGCCGTAAGCCCAGCATACAAAATCTTTAGATTAAAACGAGAAGTTAATGTAGAATATTTGGATTTGATTTTGAGATCTAATTCTCTAAGAAAAATATACAAAAGTAAAATGCAAGGTAGTGTAGAGAGACGACGCAGTATTCCTGATGAAATGTTTTTGAATATTGAGATCCCGAATCCTCCTGAAGAGGTTAAAGATCAAATAGTAAAACAACATAAACTAATAAAGGAAATTGAGAATAGTCTCAAGGAAAATCAAAAAAAATTGCGTCTAAAGACAGAAGCATTATGGGAACTTCCTCAAAATTACAACTAACCCCCCTTCGAACCCACCACCACGGTGGGTTTTCTTTTGTCTATTAAAGCATGAATTCAGAATATTGAACATTTTTAATTAATTTATTGAACAAAGTATTGACATTAATGTTCAATTAGTTGAACATAACTCTACCGAATATTAAAAAGCCCTGAACAATCTTGGCGGATGCAGGGCTACTCAAAGAGTGAGATAAGTATGAATATAAAAGCCAACATAGTCAAATCTATGGGATTTGTAGGAGTAGTTAGTGCTCTAACTGCTGCTTATGCATTCACCCCAGCTAACAATGAACCTGTAACCGTTGTTGCTCCTTTCAAAGTTGAATCAATCGACCCTGAAAATGAACAGGCTGTACTTCAAACAACTAATGAAAAGTTCACCTTAGAAGTTGAATTTGATGCTCAGTATTCAATTGATGGTAACGGCTATCAATCATGGCGTGATGTTGAAATTAACGAGATTAAAGACATTCGCGTTTATGACGAAGATGGCGAGGTCTTAGCTTACGTTGATCGCTTGGACGTAGTTGAGATTAAAGATCTTATCGAATCAGGGATTAGAGAGCGCATTTAAGCGCTCCATGGTGAATGTCATGAATGCACATCCTGAAATTATCGAAGTATCAAGACTTCAAGCTCTTATTAAAGATTCTGTAAATGCCCTGCTCCCACTTTCTAGTGAGAAAGATACAGTCATCACTGATGGCGGCAATTGGATTCATCTTCGCTATGTAGGTCGCGGTACTGAGCAGATCCAATTAGAGCTAGGTGATCAGTTTTCTATTAAGACAAAAATCGCCTACTTAAGTGAGACGTTAAAAAGATTAGCAGAAATTAGAAATGAGTTGAGAGGTGGGTGATGGAGTGGATTAGTGTTGAAGAAAGGCTTCCAGCATTCCAAGAAGAAACAAGTATTTTATGCCTACTTAAAGATCAGCAAAAAGGGTTTTGGTATCCACGCCCTTACGCTCTTTTGATCGAAGTTGGCTGGTGGATACCACAAAAAGAAATATTTGTTTGCGATGGCGTTGAAGATGCGAAACACATCATTTCTCACTGGATGCCACTACCAGAACCACCAAAGAATTAGGAGAAGATTATGAATGCGCCAGCAAACGGAACACTTATTACTACACAGATTGCAAACGTTGCTGAAACTCTTGGCTTGGTTAATGTTAATCCACAAGAGTTAAAGGAAACACTGATTCAAACAGCTTTCCGTACTGAAACACCTGCAACTGATGCACAAATGGCTTCTCTTTTGATTGTTGCTGGTCAATACAAGCTGAACCCATGGACCAAAGAGATTTACGCTTTCCCAGATAAAAACAAAGGGATTATTCCAGTTGTTGGCGTAGATGGCTGGTCTAGAATCATTAACGGAAACTCTAATTTTAATGGTATGGAATTTAAGTTTTCAGAAAATATGGTTCAGATGGAAGGCGCGAAAGTTGCTGCACCTGAATGGGTTGAATGCATTATCTACCGTAAAGACCGTGACCACCCTACTGTTGTTCGCGAGTATTTAGCAGAGTGTTATCGTGCACCATTTAAGTCAAAAACTGGATATGTAGTTGAAGGACCATGGCAGAGTCACCCTTCTCGCTTCTTGCGCCACAAGGCAACTATTCAATGTGCTCGTTTGGCTTTTGGTTTTGTTGGTATTCATGATCAAGATGAAGCGGAACGTATTGCTGAAAGTGGACAACCTATTAAGGATGTGACTAGTGAAGTGCCAGAAGGCTACCAAGCCTTTGAAGATGAGCATTTGCCTACACTCAAATCAGAAGCTCAATACGGCACTGAACGCTTGCAAGCTGCTTATGTGGCAATTCCAAAGGGAAATCTTAAAAAGCACCTTTGGGAAGTTCACTCAATTAGCTTAAAAGAAATTGCTCAGTTTGCTGATCAAGCTTTACAGCGCCAAGGAGAAACCTATGAACATTCTCCAGCGTAGTGACAATTGGCATTCGGAACGCTGTGGCAAAGTCACAGCAAGCCGAGTAAAGGATTTAAATGCAAAGCCAAATAAAGGCAAAGCTTTAAATGCATTGGGTTTAATCATTCTAGCTGAGCGCCTAACTGGCGTTAAGAAGGAAATCTTCACAAACCAAGTTATGCAATGGGGTATCGATAACGAGCCTCATGCAATAGCAGCTTATGAAAATGAAACGGGTAACTTTGTAGTTGGAACAGGCCTAATAGATCACCCTTTCATTGAAATGTTTGGGGCTTCACCAGATGGGCTTGTGGGTGATAAAGGTCAAATTGAGGTTAAGTGCCCAGACACTACAACTCATTTGAATACCCTTCTGACTAAGCAAGTGCCTGATGAGCATATCCCTCAGATTACATGCCAATTGTCTTGTACTGGTCGTGAATGGTGTGACTTTGTGAGCTATGACCCACGTCTACCAGAAGGACTACAGATCATTATTATCCGCGTCTTTGCTAAAGACTTGGCGATAGAAGCATTAGAGCAAGATGTTCGCAAGTTCAACAAAGCTATAGATGACGCAATTAAAACATTGAAGGTGGCAGCATGACAGATTTGAATAAGGAACGAGAAGTTAATTTACGCTTTGAACAAGATGATGGTTTTGTTTGGGTGTTCGATGGTGATAGTCAATTTGGCACCGAAATAAGTCATTTAATGATGATGCATGCAGATGAATATAACGAAGATGAATTACGTGTTATTTGTAACCATGCGGCATGTGAAATTGGCAGACTTAGAGCAGAGCTAGAAAAAGCCAAAGCTCAGGCGGTGCCAGAATGGATTTCGGTTGATGATCGCATGCCTGAGCCATTACGAAATGTGATTGTTTTGATAGATGCAAACCCAGCTAAAAACCAAAACCAAATGGTGGCTCATTTTATTCCTAAGTTCACTGAAGAGTATCATGGTGATGATGATTGGTATGACTATGACGAAGATCGCGGCTGCGGTTATGTCAAAGAAGGATGGTATGCAAATACGGCTTACATTGGTGATGAGTATTCTAGTTATTTTATTGAGGAAAAAGTAACTCATTGGAAGCCACTAAAAGAAGCAAGCGAATCGGGAGCTGAACAATGAGCATAACTCTTAATGGTCACCAATTAAAAAGCCTTCTCGAATTTGTAAATCCAGATGGTGAAAATGATTTAGATCAACTTGAAACTGAACTAACTATTAAATTTTTTGAAGATGGGCACAGTGGCAAAGGCTATTACTTTTGGATGACCGAATATCCAGAGGAAGGTGCAATGAAGCTGGATATTGAATCGGGAGTAGAGGGATGAGTGAATTTAATTCTATCAAAGTTCGTTTAAAGCTCTCTATTGGCTTTGTTATAGGGAACCAAGAAGAGGATTTATTGCTAAGTGACTACATTTCAGAAGAAGAATGGAATGCGCTAGGCTTCTTTGAAAAGCAAGAATTTGTTGAAAAGGAAATCTTAAACGAATGGGCTAATGGGTACATTGAAAAAAGCGCCGAGGTGTTGGAATGAATGGTCTCGACTTTGAGCAACTTTATCTAATGGCCCTCATGAATAGCAAAAAGCCAAAGAACGTTTTGAATTGGGTTCATGTATCCAGACATGGGCCAGGTGCGACAAAAGCTACAGAAATTTGTGAATATTTTGGGATAGATCCAGAAGGCACTGATTTTAGAAAAGCGGAAAGTAAGGAGGGGTGAAATGTTATTGACTACTGATGAAGTTGAGCTAATCAAAACATGTGATGAAAGCCCTGAACAATATATTGCAGTTTTTCAAGGTCAACAGATTGGATATCTCCGATTAAGACATGGCGAATTTAGAGTTGATTATCCTGATTGTGGTGATGAGACCATTTTGTATTCTCAAGAGCCACAAGGCGATGGGTGTTTTGAAGAAGATGAACGTGATTATTTTTTGATGAAAGCTAGAGAAGCCATCGTTAAAAAGTTTAATGAGATGGAGGGGTGAATGGAAATTGATCGTCGTGTACGTGCTAAAGAGTTTATGATGCTAATGTCTATTGGCCGCACCAAATTCTATCGCATGATTAAGAATGGTGAAATTCCTCAACCTATCAAGGTAAGTGACAAAGAGGTATTTTGGCACGAATCTAGTGTTAAGAAAGTTGTCGAAAAACACAAAGATAATTCTGATATGATAGCCTGCTAATTGCAGGCTTTCTTTTAAGTCGAGTGTGTTTAAAAACGGGTAATTAAACGGGTAACACTCTAGCCATTTAGAATTTAATTGATCATTTTCAAAAGGTTAAGATGAACAAGATAGTTGTAAAGAAACATAATGGCGGAACCATCGCACAAAATAAGCGTGCCCGTCATGATTATTTTATCGAAGAAAAATTTGAAGCTGGCATGTCTTTACTCGGCTGGGAAGTAAAGTCTTTACGTGCCGGTCGTATGAGTTTGACAGAAAGTTATGTCATTTTTAAAAACGGTGAAGCATTTTTATTTGGTGCACAAATTCAACCGCTTCTTTCTGCATCTACACATATTGTGCCGGAGGCTACACGTACACGTAAATTATTATTATCTCGTCGTGAACTTGAAAAGCTTATGGGTGCAGTGAACCAAAAAGGTTATTCGTGCGTTCCATTAGCGTGTTACTGGAAAGGTCATCTGGTCAAGCTTGAAATTGCACTCGTGAAAGGTAAACAACTCCACGATAAACGTGCAACTGAAAAAGAACGTGACTGGCAACGTGATAAAGCCCGTATATTTCATAAATAATAGACTAAAAAGCCTCTATAAAGAGGCTTTTTTATTTTTTACTAATTTAATCTATATAAAAGTCCAGCAATATATTCACCAAACCATTTAGCAGTATCTAAATCACCTTGTGGCGGTGTAATTTCAACTGGTGCATTATCTGATTGAGTCATTAAACCTAAACAGCTCGATAAACGGTTTAAATCAGTTTCGGTATGGCCTGTTGTCATTAAAGGTAAACCTGACCAGAGCATGCCATGCTGCATCGCAAAAATATTAAGTTGTTGCAAAACCGCTAGCTTATCACCACTCAGGCCACCTGAATTTGCAAAACCCGCTGCTAATTTGCCTTGCCATAAACGATTTTTCCAACGTTTGGAGGTACTATCCATAAACTTTTTAAAGTCGGCAGTTACACTCCCCATATATGTTGGCGAGCCAAAAATAATACCCTGTGAGGCATCTAAAACATCCCAGTCAATGTGCTCAATATTCATCACATGTACTTTAACACCCATCACTTGTGCACCAGCAGCAATAGCAGATGCTACCTTTGCGGTATGACCATATGGACTGTGATAGACGATAGAGAGATGTTTTTCAGGCAAAGACATAAGCTTAATATTTTTAGCGATTTTTTGTATTTTATCATTTAATTAAAAGTTGCTAAACCGTGATCTAAGAATATCAAAAATTAGCTTTTAAGCAGTTTATTTAAGTAAATACTGAAAATACAAAAAATAAAAAACTCCCTTATATTATTTTTAAATTTAAATAACATAAGGGAGTAATATCACAACAATCGTACTTCTAAAATTAAATACGATTTTTATAAATTACATAAAAACAAAAGTTGCCATACGGCCAGTTTTAGCATCACGGCGGTAAGAGAAATACTCTTCTTGCTGTTGATATGAACATTGATCGCCGCCTAAAACTTGCTTAACACCAAGGCTTTGCAAAATAAAACGAGCAATCGCGTATAAATCTGCATGAAATTTATCTGGAGCTGCTCCATCAATAAATGCAGTTTCCAATTCAGGATATTTACTACAAAAAGCAGTTTTTACTTCGGCTCCAATTTCAAAACAAGGTTGACTAATCGCAGCTCCTAACCACGCCCAAGTTGGAGGGCTTTGCATTGCAGCAACTGTATTTTCAATAATACCACCCGCCAAACCTCGCCACCCTGCATGTAAGTTGGCAACTTCAGTGCCCTCTGCGTTACCAAGTACTACAGGCAAACAATCGGCTGTCATCATCATTAACGCATGACCTTTGGTTTGAGTAACCAATCCATCGCCAATTAATGCTGTAAAGGAAATTTGTTCATTTACCGTATGACAAATCGTACTATGCGTTTGGGTCATCCATGTCATTTTCTTAACACCAAACTGAGCAAATTCGTCTAAAAGCATCATTCGATGCTGCTGAACGCGTGCAGCTTCGTCTTTAACGTGTAAAGCAAGATTAAACCCAGTTAATTCGGTTTGGTCTGTTGGCAAAGCCAAAGGATGTTGAACACGTGTCTGCCCTACAAATACGCCTTGCGGTAAACCTTGAACAAATTCCATATGCATGTCCTTAATATGCAGCGTTTTCTGAACGTAGCACATTAACCAACTGAGTAAAATCTTCAGGCCAAGGTGCTTCAAATAACATTTCTTCACCAGTACGCGGATGTTTTAAACCCAACTTAGCTGCATGCAATGCTTGACGTTTGAAACCACGTAAAGTTTCAATGAGTAATTCAGATGCACCAGCAGGTACACGTACACGTTTCATATAAACCTGATCACCAAAAAAGCCGTAACCAATATAACTAAAATGCACACGAATCTGATGAGTTCGGCCTGTTTCAAGACGAGCTTGCACACGAGTAAAATCTTTAAAACGCTCTTTTACGTTGTAATGCGTCACTGCATCACGCCCACCCGGTAAAATCGCCATTTTCACACGGTCAACTGGGTGACGTTTAATTGGCTCATCAATCGTACCGCCAGCAATAATATTTCCATAAACAACTAAGTCATATACACGATAAACTGACTTATTTGCCAATTGTTTACTTAAAGAAAATTGCGCTTCTAGTGTTTTAGCAACAACTAATAGTCCACTGGTGTCTTTATCAATACGATGTACTAAACCCGCACGAGAAAGTTCTGCCAATTTTGGAAAATGATAAAGCAAGGCATTCACTAAAGTTCCAGAGGTATTACCTGCTCCTGGATGCACTACCATCCCTACTGGTTTATTAATGACTAAAATATCATCATCTTCATAAACAATATTAAGTGGAATGTTTTCAGGTTGACTCGTCGTCTGAGCTTCAAGCTCAACTTCGAGCGTAAGTAGCTCTGTCCCTTCACAACGATGCTTAGGTTTAACAATGTTACCATTCACCAACAGATGGCCATCCTTCAACCATTGCTTGAGCTTTTCACGCGAAAACTCACTCCACACCATGGCTGCAACTTGGTCGATACGTTGCCCTAAGTAGCTTTCATCTAACTGAACTTGCAACGATAAACGTGTTGCAGTTGTATCAGAAGTATGGTTATCTGCATCCTCAGAATCTTCAAGTAAATTGAAGTCGGTTTCAGAGAAGTTTGTGTTTGAAGATTGTGCTGAAGTCATTTGATCATTGAGATAAAAGTGGTTTAATAGCGCAATTGTAGCTCATTGCCCAACATAACAGAGGAGTTTTTATGTCGCTACCACGTTATAAAATTACGATGCTTGCCTTATCTCTAGGTGTAGCGTCTGCATTTGTGGGCTGTAGCAGCAATCCAAGTAAAAAAGAAGTGGTCGATACTGGCCCGCAATCTAGTGAACAAGCATATTTTGAAAAGGCCCAAAAATCTCTTGATCGTGGTCAATATCTTGAAGCTACTAAATCTTTAGAAGCGATTGACACCTATTATCCAACTGGACAATACGCGCAACAAGCACAACTCGAACTTCTCTATTCAAAATTTAAACAAAAAGATTATGAAGGGGCGATTGCTCTAGCTGAACGCTTTATTCGTTTAAATCCTCAGCATCCAAATGTAGATTATGCTTACTATGTACGTGGCGTATCTAACATGGAGCTGAACTATGACAGTTTATTGCGCTACACGTCTTTGCAACAATCACACCGTGACATCAGTTATTTAAAAGTTGCTTATCAAAACTTTGTTGATCTGATTCGCCGCTTCCCAAGCAGCCAATATTCTGTCGATGCAGCACAGCGTATGAAATTTATTGGTCAAGAGCTTGCTGAAAGCGAAATGAATGCCGCACGCTTTAACGTTAAACGTAAAGCATGGGTTGCAGCAGCTGAGCGTTCACAATGGGTAATTGAACACTATCCACAAACACCTCAAATACCAGAAGCATTAGCAACTTTGGCATATAGCTATGACCAGTTGGGTGACAAAGCAACTTCACAACAATACATTGAAGTTTTAAAGCTTAATTATCCTAGCCTTGTTAATAAAAATGGCACAGTAAACATGCGTGCTGCCCGTAAAGAAGGCAACTGGATTAACCGTGCTACCTTGGGTATTCTTGGCCGTGAATCTAAGTCTACAACACCTGATACTACGACTACTGAAACAGAACCTAAACGTAGTCTACTGAACCGTGTAAGCTTTGGTTTAATAGGTAATTCTGGCAAAGAAGAAGCTCAAGAAACAACAAAAGCACCGGTTGAGACTCCAAAAACTGAACGTAGCTGGACTAACCGTTTAAGCTTCGGTTTACTTGATAAGCCTGAAAAAGCAGCAGAAGGTGCAACCACTGCACCTGCAGCATCTTCAACTGAACCGGACGACGCTGCTCAATAAGTCATAACAGCTTAAAAATAACCAACAAACAGGCAAGTGATATGACTTGCCTGTTTGTTTTTATAAAATAGTAAAATATTTATCGGGCATATCTCGTTTCATCATGTCAGAATAATCTGACCTATCGCATCATTAGTTTAAACACGGTTATCTGAATTATGGCAATTCCACAGCATACGATTGATCAGATTCTAGATCGGACAGATATTGTCGATCTGATTGGTCAACGTGTGAAATTGAAAAAGACCGGACGAACATATTCTGGTTGTTGCCCTTTTCATCAAGAGAAAACCCCTTCTTTCCATGTTTATCGCGATAAACAGTACTATCATTGCTTCGGTTGCCAAGCAAACGGCAATGCCATCCGTTTCCTAATGGATATTGATAACCGAAACTTTATCGATGTAATGAAAGAGTTATCGAGCAATGCAGGTGTCGAATTACCCAAAGATAATACCGATAATAAAAAACTGTCTTATACACGCCAGGTTACCAAACCACCAGTTCCAGCAAAAACAGTTGTTGAACCCAGTACTCAAGCACCTATAGATGATCAGTACAATACACTTGAACCAGTGTATTTTGATGATCCTTTTGCACAGTTCGAACAACCATTTAATTTTGAGGAACCTGTACAAGAAGGTAATTTATACGACCTTCTAGAAAATGTTGCCCAGTTTTATGAACATCAATTACCGACTAGTCAAAAAGCTAAAAATTACTTTAAGCAACGTGGTTTAAGTGACCAGACTATTCAGTTCTGGCGTTTAGGTTATGCACCAGAAGACTGGCAACATCTAGAAAAAGCTTTCCCTTATGATATTGAGGGCTTAAAGCAACTTGGCCTCATCCGTTCAAGCGATAGTGGTCGTGACTTTGACCTTTTACGTGATCGTGTCATTTTTCCAATTCGAGACCCGAAGGGTCGTGTAGTTGGTTTTGGTGGTCGTGCACTCAATGACGAAATTAAACCTAAATACATCAACTCACCAGACTCAGAAGTTTTCCATAAAAACCAATTACTTTATGGTTTATATGAAGGTAGAAAATTAAAGTCTAACGACTGGTTAATGGTTGAAGGATATATGGATGTTATTGCTTTACAGCAATATGGTATTACAGGCGCTGTCGCGACTTTAGGAACGGCAAGTAATACAGAACACCTTAATATTTTATTTAAACAAAATAATCGAATTACAATCGCCTTTGACGGCGATATAGCAGGTCAAAAAGCAGCACGTCGAACTTTAGAAATTGCGTTACCACTTCTAAATGATGGACGTGAGCTTAAGTTCTTTGTATTGCCAAATGATCATGATCCAGATTCATTAATTCGACGTGAAGGCCTCGAAAACTTCCAAAGACTTTTACAGCAAGCGCCCCTGCTCTCTGACTTTGTTTTTGCACATCTTACTGGCCAACATGACATTAGTACGCCTGAGGGCAAAAGTCTTGTCATGGGCGAACTAAGAGAACTCACCGAGTTATTACCCAAACAGGGATCTTTCCGTTATCTATTAACCCAATCTTTCCGTGAAAAGTTAGGGTTAGGTAAGCGCTTTACCCCACAAATTAGTCATGATGCATCGTTATCTTTTAATATTCAGACAAAAGATGAAGACTTTGCTGTCGCAATTTTGATGCACCATCCGTTTCTTTATATTCATTTTGAAGGATTACGGGCTTATATTCCACAAGATGAGTTATTGGCTAAAATATTAGCAATTCTAAATCGTATATTTGATGAATTGCCTGATGACCAAGAGTTAGCGACATATTATGTGTTAGGTGCATGTAGCAGTTATTGCCATGAAATTGCAGATATTATGCAAAGAACTAATATTCAGGCATTAACTCAAGCACCAGAAGTAGCAGATAAACTCGCTAAAGAATATGCATTAGGCTTACAAGAAAGATATTTACGTCAAAAGCTAAAATCTAAAATTTCTTTAGTTGAGTCAAGAAACTTAAGACAACAACTCAATGAGCTCACCAAACAAATTAGCTTAAGATTATTGTCTTAACGTTTCGGTTTTCGCTCATGATCAAATACATCCTGTAGATGCTGTTGGAGCCACTCGAAATAATCAGGACTTTCTGCTTTAGCAGCTTCACGTAACAACATAGACGTTGGATGCATTAACTTTTGTGTTAAGCGGTGAGCAAATTCTTTGAGTACTTGCTCTGGATTGCCACCATGGTGCAATGCGTCTAAAGCATGAGCAAGTTCTTGCTGACTAATTTCTTCACTATGGTGGCGGTAAGCATGGATTGTGCTGCCTGCTTCTTTGACTTTTTGATGTGTAATCAATTGGGTGGCTAATTGATTCACCATCACCTCAGCTTCAACAGCTGCTTGACGGCGTTGGGCTAGGTTTTCATCAATTACACTTTGTAAGTCATCAACTCCGTATAGATATACGCCATCAAGTGATTCCACTTTAGGGTCAATATCGCGCGGTACAGCTAAATCAACCATTAACATTTGTTGATAACGGCGCTTTTTTAATGCCGTTTTGACATCTGCATACGCAATAACTTGATGCAAACTACCTGTACAACTTGAAACAACATCTGCACGGTATAAATTTTCTGATAAAGCTGAAAAATCAATAATCTCAACTTCAACTTGATGGGCAATTTCTTGAGCGAGCAGGTCAGCACGTTCACGGCTACGATTACAGATAATAATCTTGGCAACACCCATTTCCGCTAAGTGCTTGGCCACCAGACTATTCATTTCACCTGCTGCAACCACCATAACAGTGAGTTTTTCAGGTTTACTAAAGACTTGTAAGGCTAATTGTGCAACAGCATAACCCATTGAAACTGCATGACTACCTACAGCTGTTTCTGTACGCACACGTTTTGCCGCATAAAAAGCGTATTCAAATACACTGTTTAACTCAGGAGAAACCGTCTGCGCTTCTTTAGACAATGCTAGAGCATTTTTTACCTGCCCTAAAATTTGTGGTTCACCTAACATTAAGGAATCTAAACCACTTGCAACACGCATTAAATGTGTGATCGCTTGAGCATTCTCGTAACGATAAACATGATGAATTAACTGCTTTACATCAATATTATTGGCATCGGCTAACCATTTCAGAAGGCTTTCGGCATCTTCCGCCATGGCGTAGACTTCTGTACGGTTACAGGTTGAAACAACCACTAAGTCTTTTAAAGACTCATGATGGCGTTGCTCGGCAAGCAAATTACTTAATCGCTCTGCATTGAAAGCAATTTGCTCGCGGAGTTCTACAGAAGCTGTTTGATGGTTGACACCCAATGCAAAGAAAGACATATCAGATCATCATTTCGCTAAATTTATGCTATTGTGCAACATCGGTGTCATAAAAAGCATTACTTTGGATCAATAAAAATTGCGTCAAATGAATAGCCGTATTAATTTTAACGGTGCTTCGATAAGACAGTATTCTACCACATTCTTATTGTTAGGTAGCATGTCCTCATATGTCTATGCACGTCCGTTGCAAGAGACCTATGCCGTGCATTCATTTGATCAGGCTCTACAACAGAGTATGGTCGCTGAATTTGCCTTAGCTTATGACGATATTCCTACGGCACTGCATAATTACACCGTACTTGCAATTAGAAGCAACTCAACAACCATTAAACAGCGTGCCTTAGATGTTGCACTTGAATACAACGACTTACAAGCTGCACTGAATATCGCAACACATTGGGTCGTTCAAGAGCCTAAAGATGTCCCTGCTTTGTTTTATTTATCGCATATTGCATTAAAAACACATGAATATCAGCTTGCTGCTGAAACTTTGGATAAAATTTTAAAAATAGATCCAACTGCCGATCTTGAACAAATTTTGGCAAGTATTGCACCCGAAAATGCACAAGATCGAGAAGTTTTATTAACCGCTTTACGTTCAAGTGCAGAAAAGGAAAATCCTTCTATTTTAGCGCTTATCGCTAATCTGGAAGCACAAAATGGCCAATTAGAACCAGCACTAAACACCATTAATCGTGCACTACGCCGTCGTCCTAAAGTAACCAGTTTTATCTTAATGAAAGCCAACCTGTTGATTGCCCTAAGTGATCAAGAAGGTGCTTTAAAATGGTATGCAAAATCCAGCCGTAAATATAAGAAAAATCTAGATATTCGATTAGCTGAAGTGCGATATCTCATTCAGATTAATCAGCCCCAGCTTGCTCTTGAAAAATTAGAAAAAATTATTGAGAGCAATCCTCGTGCTGAAGAAGCATTATTTATTGCGGGCTTAACCAGTATTGACCTGAAGCAATATGATAAAGCTGAACAATATTTAGTTGATTTACGCAACTCTGCAAAGTATCAAAATGAAGCGTATTACTACTTAGCAATCAATGCTGAACGAAAACAGCACTATGAGACTGCTAAAGCCTATTACCGTTTAGTAGATGGTAGTCTTTACATTGTTTCCAGACGTAATCTTATTGCGATTTATGATAAGCAAGAAAATTTACATGATGCATTACGTTTTTTAACTCAAGAACGAGTCAATTATCCGCAGCATGCAAGCTTTCTCTATCAAGCTCAAGCTGAAATTTTAAAGAAGATGGGCAATAAAAAAGCTGCATTAAATTTATTAGATGAAGCGATCAAAAACTTACCAGATGATCCAGAACTCATCTATGCAGAAGTTTTATTATTAGACCCTTATACCGACCGCGACAAACTTGATAAAACACTGAAGCAATTATTACAGTTAGAACCGAATAGTCCGACTTATCTAAATGCTTATGCGTATACGTTGGCTTTACAAAACCGTAGATTAAAAGAAGCACGACAGTATGCTGAACAAGCATTGGAATATGCACCTGAGCAAGCCTCAATTCTTGATACGCTAGGCTATATTGCATTTTTACAAAATGATTATGAAGCAGCAGCGGAAGCTTTAGGCAAAGCATATGAACTCAGCCATAACATAAATATTGGCATTCGTTACGCTAAAGCATTGTATATGCAAGGATCGTTAACTCAATTTAGTACCGTGTTACAACAACTGAAACAAAAGCACGCGAATGATCCACAATTGCATCAGCTTGATGCGTTAATTTTACCTACATCTGTAAAAAAGAGTTAAATTTATGAGCAAACTTGCCCAACTGTGCACAGCGATCTGTGGATCAAGTGTATTATTCTTAACCGGTTGTCAGCATTTTACTCAGCCTAAACCCGCAGTTACCCACCAAGTACAAGATGAAAAACACTTCAATTTGCAAGGTAAAATTGGAGTGCGTACCCCCCAACAAAGTGGGAGTGCTTTTTTCACATGGATTCAACAGCAAGATAATTTTGATATCGAGTTAAGTGGAATTTTAGGTGTTGGAAAAACACAAATTCAGGGAAAACCGGGTGAAGTCACTCTAAACAGCGCTAAAACTGGCGTTATTACAGCAGCATCTCCTGAAGAGCTTTTAGAGCGTGCAACTGGTTGGCAAGCCCCCATTACTCATTTAACCAGCTGGATTTTAGCGAAACCTGCAACTTTAAATGCCCAAATTAGCAAAGATAATGCAAACCGTGTGAGCCAACTCATCGAAGATGGTTGGACGGTTAATTTTAGTTATGATGGTGAACAAACTTTACCAAATAAACTGGTTTTAAAGCAGGCGCTTGCTGAAGATAAAGAAAACCGTATTACAATGGTTATCCAAAACCGTTAAGTCTAACTATATAAATCTATGATTCGAGTTCCTTCTCCAGCCAAGCTCAACCTGTTTTTACATATAACGGGACGTCGTGAAAATGGTTACCATGAATTACAAACCATTTTTCAACTCATTGATTTATATGACTGGATGACTTTTTCCCCTATTGAGAAAGATGAAATCCAGATTGAAGGTTTAGGTGAGGTTCAACTTGAGCAGAATCTGATTTATCGGGCTGCTCAAATATTAAAACCGCATGCAAAAAAATTGTGTGGCCTACACATTAGCATTGAAAAAAATATTCCAATGGGTGCAGGTCTAGGCGGAGGTTCTTCGAATGCCGCCACAACGCTCATTGTTTTAAATCAATTATGGCAATGTGGCCTAACTCAGACAGAGCTTGCTGACTATGGTGTAAAACTTGGTGCTGATGTTCCTATTTTTATTTATGGTAAAAATGCATGGGCTGAAGGTATTGGTGAACATTTAACATTCATAGACTTAGATCAAAAACAGTTCATTATTTTAAAACCTGATTGTTTTATCAGCACTCAATTGCTTTTTTCACAAAAAACATTGACAAGAGACACTAAGACCACTAAATTTTGCGCCTATCAGTTAGAACCTTCTAATTTTGGAAATAACTTTGAGCCTTTGGCTAGAAAGTTATACCCTGAAGTTGAAGAAGCAATGCAATATCTTGATCAATTTGGTCATGCAAAGCTTACAGGTACAGGTGCTTGTGTTTTTACTGAAGTAACCAATGAAATGAATGTTGATGACATTCTTAAACATGCACCATGTAAAGCTTACTTGGTACGTAGTTTAAAAGAATCTCCTTTACATCATTTTAAAGTTGCAAGTTAGGGGCGTCGCCAAGTGGTAAGGCAGCGGGTTTTGATCTCGCCATCCGTTGGTTCGAATCCAGCCGCCCCTGCCAATTTCACCTGTAATGATGATTATATTAGGGGCGTCGCCAAGTGGTAAGGCAGCGGGTTTTGATCTCGCCATCCGTTGGTTCGAATCCAGCCGCCCCTGCCATCATATATATCATCGAATTTAGGGGCGTCGCCAAGTGGTAAGGCAGCGGGTTTTGATCTCGCCATCCGTTGGTTCGAATCCAGCCGCCCCTGCCATTCTTCTTATTTTAAAGACAGACTTAATTGCCTTGCTTTTTGTTGATTATTCTTGACATTGCATTGCAAAAATATTAAAGTTCTGCCGCATTAGGGGCGTCGCCAAGTGGTAAGGCAGCGGGTTTTGATCTCGCCATCCGTTGGTTCGAATCCAGCCGCCCCTGCCATTCTTCTTATTTTAAAGACAGACTTAATTGCCTTGCTTTTTGTTGATTATTCTTGACATTGCATTGCAAAAATATTAAAGTTCTGCCGCATTAGGGGCGTCGCCAAGTGGTAAGGCAGCGGGTTTTGATCTCGCCATCCGTTGGTTCGAATCCAGCCGCCCCTGCCATCTATTTCATTACATACCAACCGCCAAGGGTGCTTCATGCCCAATCTTGTCGTTTTTAGTGGAAATGCTCATCCACAGTTCGCTCAAAAAGTCGTAAGTCACTTACATATCCCTCTAGGTGCTGCATCAGTCGGTCACTTTTCTGATGGAGAAATTTCAGTAGAAATTACTGAAAATGTTCGTGGTAAAGACGTATTTATCGTTCAGCCTACTTGTGCGCCTACCAATGATAACCTTATGGAAATCTTGGTTATGGCAGATGCTTTGCGTCGTGCAAGTGCTGGTCGTATTACCGCTGTTATTCCTTATTTTGGTTATGCTCGCCAAGACCGTCGTCCACGTTCTGCACGTGTGCCGATTACAGCTAAAGTTGTTGCAGACATGCTTACCACTGTTGGTATTGATCGTGTCGTAATGATTGATTTACATGCTGACCAAATCCAAGGTTTCTTCGATATTCCAGTCGACAACATCTACGGTACTCCTGCTTTGCTTGCTGACTTACGTCAACAACAACATGATAACCTTATGGTGGTTTCTCCTGACGTTGGTGGTGTAGTACGTGCTCGTGCTGTTGCCAAACATATGGGTGACATCGATTTAGCAATTATCGACAAACGTCGTCAAAAAGCCAACGAATCGCAAGTTATGCATTTGATTGGTGATGTAAAAGATCGTGATTGCGTTATTGTAGATGACATGGTTGATACTGCTGGTACATTGTGTAAAGCAGCTGATGCACTTAAGCAATTTGGTGCACGTCGTGTTGTTGCATATGCAACTCACCCTGTACTTTCAGGTAAAGCAATTGAGAACTTACGTAACTCAGTAATTGATGAGTTAGTCGTAACTGACACAATTCCTCTTTCTGAAGAAGCATTGAACTTGGGCAAAATCCGTCAAGTTTCTGTTGCTAGCATGGTTGCTGAAACGATTCGTCGTATTAATAACGAAGAGTCTATCAGCGCGATGTTCGATAGTTTATAATATTGCAGCTTTTTCTTAACCCTGGCCTTGGCTGGGGTTTTCTATCACTAAACTGGTCGCAAGTTTAGTTTATTTAATCTTTAATGAGGATTTATCTCATGGCAAACTTCGTATTCAACGCTCAAGCGCGTGCTGAAGACAAACAAGGGAAAGGTGC
>NZ_JFWX01000051.1:0-23615 GCF_000588095.1 Acinetobacter sp. 1130196
GCTGAGTTCTCCCCAATCCATTCAAATTTAAGACACAACTTGGGTGCGAGGTCTACCTAATTCCGTAAATCTATTCAGAACTGCCACACGCGCATGAATTTCATTGACCTGACTTTGAAAATGTCTTGCCGTCAGCCTATCACCTAATAATTTGATGCAATGCATCTTGGTTTCCACCAAACTACGACGGTGATAACCCGACCATTTTTTCCATAGGGTTCTGCCTAAATGTTTAACCGTTTGAAGTAACTCATTTCGTTCTATTGAACTTATTTTAGAATCTTTCCAGGGCTTGGCATTCTTTCTGGGTGGAATTACTGCATGTGCTTGACGATCTGAAATCACTTTTCTGCAGCACTTCGTGTCGTACGCGCCATCGGTATAGACAGAATCTATTCGCTCATCTAGTGGAATTTGATCCAGTAAATCACCTAGTACTTGTGAATCACTGACATTATTTGTAGTAAGCTGAACGGCACGTATTTGCAGTGTTTCAGCATCTATACCAATATGCAGTTTACGCCATTGCCGACGGTATTCAGGCTGATGTTTTTTACGCTTCCATTCGCCTTCACCTAAAAACTTTAAACCCGTAGAGTCGACAAGTAGGTGTAACCCATCATGACTTTTCTGATAGCTTATCGCAATATCAATATGCTTTTGTCGTCTACAAAGGGTGGAGTAATCTGGTGCTGTCCAATTCAAGCCACAGAGTTTAATCAGGCTTTGAACAAAGCCAGTAACCATACGTAAAGAAAGACGGAATAGAGATTTGATCATTAAACAGCATTGAATCGCTGTATCGGAATAAGTTTGATTTCGTCCTTGCTTGCCTTGTGGTTGTGCATACCATTGCGTCTTAGGATCAAACCAGATTGAAATATTTCCTCGCTTGATTAAAGCTTGGTTATACGAGGACCAATTGGTTGTACGATAGATTTTAGGTGTAGGCTTCTTCATCTGGAAATTATATTACTGAAGAAGCCTTCAAGAATAGCTTTGTGCAACAAAGCCATAGTAAATTTCCAAAAACTGCTTAAACTTTTTAGAAATAAGTAATTAGAGTTAGTTTGGGTGTTAGAAAGCTGAAATTTATCAATAATTTCAACTGTGCTATAGTTTTTTGAAATTTTATTTAAACTTTTTCTTAACTTGAGCATTTTCAATGGATGAAATTTTTTTTCACCAGACAGTTCATTTAATAGTGCAAAATGCTCATTAGGTAATTTTTTTAGGAGTTTGTATTGAGATAAAAAGCTATTTAATTTTTCCTGTAGTAAGCTTGAGTAATAAGATGGATTATATTGATGAATATCATCAGGATAAGTTTCATGCCACAATTCTAGAAACCGAAAATATTCAGGCTGTAAATCATAAATTTCAATTTCTGCTAAAGGGGCTTGGAGTTGATCTTTAATTTCTATTTGTTGACTGAGAGGAATATCATATTGTTGACTAAGTAAATAATTGAATTTATTGAATGTTATATCACTAATATCTTTATTCCATAGTGCATTGCTAACTTCCTCAAGAATTGCTGGAATACTAAGTGCATCTGGTTGAATACATTCGTTATTGGAAACGGAATATTCGATTTTTTCTTTTTCAATTATCTTCTGATAGTTTGTATCAACATTTTCGGCATCTTTTTCTGTAAAGATATAATAAAAATCATCAAGATCATTTTCTTTTAATAGATCTAAAATTTGATTTCTGAAATGGCTACTAATACTTTTATCTTCATATGCTTCAATTTCATTATTAAAATGAATTAATTCATCACGTATATTGAAGTTAATATCTTGAATAAAAATATGATGTTTTAATCTCTTAAGTTTATTTTCAAGTGTTTGATCATTTAAGTCATCTGGATTTGAATTTTGCTGATTAAATGAAGCATTTTCTTCAAATATAGAAAATGAATTATCCGAATCCTCATTTTCATATGTTAAATGTTCTGCTTCGAATTGTGCGATTTCTAACGCCTCTCTGAGACGAATAAATTCTTCTGGCTGGGTATCTTGATCGATTAATTTTAGTTGTTTGGCATAAGCCTTTTTTATTTCTCTCTGGTTATCTGTTGGTTCTATTCCTAATCTTTGCCAAGCGGTCATTTCTTTTACTCAAAGTGCTTTTAATAACGGAAGATTTATTTAATGAATGATACATTTTATCTTAATTTATTATTTTACTATAAAAAGAGAAAGGTTGAAATCAGCAAGCTAGCTAAAAATATTAGCTTCTTATTTTATAATAACTATTTTAAAGGTCGTATAAATCAATATGATAAAAAGGAAGTTTCAGATAGAAACTTCCTTTTTTATTTTACAAATTATTTAGCAGCTTTTTCAGCTTCGATAGATGCAATTGCAGCATCAACACCTTCGATTGATTCAGCAGCTTTTTTGATACGTGCTAATGCATCAACAAGTACTTCATCAGCTGTTGCATATGAAATACGCATGAACCCGCCTAAACCAAATGCATCACCAGGAACAACTGCTACGCCAGTTTCTTCTAGTAACCATTCAGAGAATTCTGTGCAAGACTTTAAGCCTTTTGCACGAATAAGAGGGCGAATGTTTGCATATGCATAGAATGCACCATCAGCAGGTAAACAAGAGATCCCTTTGATGTCGTTTAAGCCATTAACCACTAAGTCATGACGACGTTTAAACGCTTCAATCATTGGTTCTAAAACATCTTGTGGACCATTTAATGCAGCTTCAGCAGCAACTTGTGAAATTGAAGTTGGGTTAGAAGTTGATTGAGACTGGATTTTTTTCATTGCACCAATGATTTTTGCTGGGCCGGCTGCATAGCCAATACGCCAACCAGTCATCGCATATGCTTTAGATACACCATTTAAAACAATTGTGCGGTCATATAAATCTGGAGCAACAGTTGCAATGTTGTAGAACTCATCTTCCCAACGGATTGGTTCATACATGTCATCAGAAGCAACAAATACTTGTGGATGACGACGTAAAACCTCAGCTAAAGCTTCTAATTCAGCTTTGCTATAAATCATACCTGTTGGGTTAGATGGACTGTTTAATACTACTAAGCGAGTGTTAGGAGTAATTGCTGCTTCAAGTTGTTCAGGTGTAATTTTGAAACGTTGGTCTTCACCACATTTCACAATAACTGGCGTACCTTCAGCAATAATCACCATATCTGGATAGCTTACCCAGAATGGCGCAGGGATGATCACTTCATCACCTTTGTTTAATAATGCAAGTGCCAAGTTAAAGAAGCTTTGCTTACCACCACATGAAACCAAAATCTGGTTTGCTTGATAATCAAGATTATTATCACGCTTCAATTTAGCAATAATTGCTTTTTTTAACCCAGGAGTACCATCTACAGCCGTATATTTTGTGAAACCATTATTAATCGCTTCAATTGCAGCATCTTTGATGTGTTGAGGGGTATCAAAATCTGGCTCGCCAGCACCTAAACCAATCACATTCTTGCCAGCAGCTTTAAGCTCAGCTGCTTTATTAGTTACAGCAAGTGTAGGGGACGGTTTGATGGCATTGACACGATCAGAAAGACGTACGTCCACGGCAATATTCCTCTTATGGGATTAAAAAATAAAAAGCATACTATCTTATCGCAAAAATTAAGTAATTTGCGGATGTGGGTATTTTTAGATGTAAAAAAGTTTAATTTAGAAACGTTCTTGTTGCGGTTTTATTCAATTGAAGCTTTTTTCGAAAGAAATTAGAAAAATCCTTTATAATAAATCGCAATCGAAATATCGAGACTGAATTATGACTGAGCAACAGCCAAAACAGAAAAAGGCTTTGGTGAAATTGCCATTCCCAATGCCTAATGAAAGCAACCAAGCTGGCGATGCTGTACACAACCAAGTGCGTCCGAAGCCAGAGCAATATGCAGATAGAACTTGGATGCCACCTCGTGGTACTCGTCGTTCTATGGGTAAGCGTTAATTAAAAAAACAGGCAATATGCCTGTTTTTTTATTGTTGTAGTACTTCTTGATAATAAATTTTTTTCTTTTGATACATGTGATGATCTGCGCGTTTTAACATCTCTTCCACTTGTTCATTTTCTTTTGTCGTTGCGTGTCCAATTGCAATACTAATAGGATGGCTTGAGTAATATTGATTATCGATATTAAAAAGCTCCTGAATAGTTTGAAGCATAATCAATACATTTGCCTCATCTGCACCAGGCATCAAAATTACGAACTCGTCTCCACCAATTCGGGAGGCAGTATAAGCAGTATTCGTAATAGCTTGGTTTAAAATATTCCCCACACGACGTAATAAACCGTCACCAATATCGTGGCCAAGTTGATCATTCGTTTCTTTTAAACCATTCATGTCTAAAAAAATTGAAGAAACAGGACGAATAATACTGCGGTTTAAACGATTAAGCTCTTCTGTAAAGAAAGCACGGTTATAAAGTTTAGTCAGTACATCATGCTGACCTAAATATTCTAAATAATTTTCAGCTTTCTTTCGTGCGGTAATATCTGTAAGAGCAACCTGTACCAAACCCCAAGTATCTTCATAACTGGGGAATACGGTAAATTGCAGTAAAACATTTCTGATTTGGCCATCTAATGCATAGTTAACGGCTTCACGCTTATGGTGAATATTTCCTTGCCAGAGTTCAATTAGTTGTTCTCTAAAAGTTTCCACCATCTCTTCAGCAAAAATTTTATGCGTATTTTTTAAAAGAGCGGTTTTGTCAGGTGCTTTAAATAAATCAAGAGTCGACTGGTTAACATCTAAAATTAAAATATCTTCGATACATTGACGCACAAATTCAGGATGTACATCTAAAAAAGTCCTAAAGTCTTCAATACCTAATAGCCTAAGCTGATCAATTCTATTTTTAATACGGCTAAAATCTTCAACCCAAAGAGAAGTGGGGGAGTAGATAAACATTGATTCTGCTAGGCGTCGATTTTTCTCTTCCTGACGAAGTGCATTTTGATAAGGCGTAATGTCTTCGGTGGTAATTAAAATACGGTCAAATGTAGTTTCAGAACCCGGTAAAATTGCTCCCCGTAGTTGTACATCAATACGTTTACCAGAGAGCGTGTAATTTATCGTGGTACTTGAGAAATGAGTTTTGCCATTCCATAACGCTTCGAGTTCATGAACATGAGCTTCAAACATCTCTTTTTTAAAAATAAGATTTAAATTGGCGCATAATTCTTCTTGGTTTTTTGCTTCAAAGAGTTCTAATACTTTTTGGTTGACCTTAATAATTTTAATTTTATGGGCGCATTCGACAATCAAATTTTCATTTTGACTTAGAAATTCATAAAGGTTTTCGACCCCTTGATTTCTCCATAGATCAAATAGCTGTTTAACTTCACTGAAGTCCTCAATCCACATTGGAATTGGGGTTAGGTCAAAAATTGAAGAATCTAAAGTTTCCATTTGTTTCTTTAAGTATTCAGTTTGTCTTAAAGTATAATGAGAAAAGTTAGGATTTGGGGAAAATAATCAATTTAAATCTTTAGAATAATTAAAATAATGAGAAAGCAGAATTTATCTGCTTTACTCATAAAATATCAAAATAAATTAACGGTTAATCGGGTGATCGATATTTTTCTCGCCGCGCCATAATTTAATGAAGTCTTGTTCATCAAAATCATAAAGTTCCATCAGTGCCACAATGACACTGACAAAAATCATTGCGCCTTCTGAGTTACCATGAATATTGAAAATCTTGCCATTGAGCTTCCCTAAAATATCACTCAATTCGTGCTCTCGGCCTCTGCCATAGCGGTCACGAGGGTACAACTCTTCATTTAAAACAATCAGCGCTATTGCTTTTTCAGCATCTGATAAATCAGTTTTATCTAAAGCATCTTCAAAAGATTCACTGCCATGATTAAAGTAAAAAATAACCTCATCGTTAATAAAACTTTGAACCATTTTTTGAGTGAGTGTCGGAAACTGTGAAACAGCATTATCTTCAACATAAGGTTTAAAGGATTCAGGAAAAATCACGTTGTGATATATACCTTTAAAAAGCGGGGCAATTTCAGAAACTTTATAACCCGCGATCCCACATCCTAAAGCAGTGACAAAGTATTTCATTTTAGGATGATTTTTTGCATAAATTTTAAAGTCTTCAACATAATGCTCGATTTGGGAGAGAGGCATTTGTTGGATGTGTTCATTTAAGGTTGGAATTGCAAAGCTTTGTCCAGCCCAACCACGTCCCACACCTTCTACAGCCCCAAAATGCTGACTGGCAACACGTGCGGCTCCACTACCATGTTGCCCAGCCATATTACTACCGAAGACAAACACTGTATCTTCAGGGAGTTCAGTTACAATACTTTCATCATGATATTGATAGGTCATGGTTATGCTTTTTATCTAATGGATAAGTTCATGTTGCAACCGTTTAAAGCATTGGTCAAGTGTCAAGATGCTTAATATTTTCGCTGTATATTAATCTGGCTACAGACTTTAAATTAGAGAAAAAATCCCCATTAAATTGCTAGACGATAAATTCAAATTTTTTATAAAGAGAGAGAACTGTGAACGAAAATCAACCTTTCGATTTGGTCACTCATTACCAGCCAGCGGGTGATCAGCCACAGGCAATTGAAAAGCTGGTAAATGGCGTCGAAAAAGGTTTTCGTAATCAGTTACTTTTGGGTGTGACTGGTTCCGGTAAGACCTATACCATGGCAAACGTGATTGCCCAAACACAGCGACCAACTATTGTGATGGCGCACAATAAGACATTAGCAGCCCAGCTTTATGGTGAATTTAAAGCCTTCTTCCCAAATAATGCAGTTGAATACTTCGTAAGTTATTACGACTACTATCAACCCGAGGCTTATGTTCCGTCTTCAGATACGTTTATTGAAAAAGATGCAGCAATTAATGACCATATTGACCAGATGCGTTTATCTGCAACACGTGCCTTGCTAGAGCGTCGTGATGCAATTATTGTAGCTTCTGTTTCTGCTATTTATGGTTTGGGTGACCCAAATGCCTATATGCAAATGTTATTGCATGTGGTTCAGGGTGACCGTGTGAGTCGAGACGAAATTATTCGCCGTTTGGTTGAAATGCAATATACCCGTAATGAGCTTGAATTTTTACGTGGTACTTATCGAATTCGTGGCGAAATTATTGATATTTTCCCGGCAGAATCTGACCAACACGCAATTCGTATTGAACTTTTTGATGATGAAGTAGATTCAATTCGTTGGTTTGATCCACTCACCGGTAAGATGGTGCGCAAAGTACCACGTGTTACGATTTATCCGAAAAGCCATTATGTAACGCCAAAAGACAACTTAACGCGTGCTATTGATACCATTAAGGATGAACTTCAAGACCAGCTTAAGTTCTTCCGTGAACATGACAAGTTGCTTGAGGCTCAGCGTATCGAACAGCGTACTCGTTATGATTTGGAAATGATGCAGCAGTTAGGTTATACCAATGGTATTGAAAACTACTCTCGTCATTTATCAGGCCGTCCAGCAGGTGAAGCACCACCGACCTTATTTGATTATGTACCAGATGATGCTTTACTTATTATTGATGAGTCACATGTAACGGTTCCTCAAATTGGCGCAATGTATAAAGGTGACCGTTCACGTAAAGAAAACTTGGTGAATTATGGTTTCCGTTTACCAAGTGCGCTTGATAACCGTCCAATGAAATTTGAAGAGTGGGAACGTATTGTTCCGACCACTATTTTTGTGAGTGCAACGCCAGCCAAATACGAGTTGGAGAAGTCAGAACAAGTGGTTGAGCAGGTCGTTCGTCCTACAGGTTTGATTGATCCTGAAATTGAAGTTCGCCCAGTACTTACTCAAGTCGATGATGTTCTTTCTGAAATTAATATTCGTAAGAACTTAAATGAACGTGTATTGGTGACGACTTTAACAAAACGTATGGCGGAAGATTTAACATCTTATTTAAAAGAATATGGTGTTAAGGTCGCTTATTTGCACTCGGATATTGATACGGTTGAACGTGTCAAAATTATTCATGAGTTACGTACAGGCGTATTTGATGTTTTGGTCGGTATTAACTTACTTCGTGAAGGCTTAGATATGCCGGAGGTTTCTTTAGTTGCTATTTTAGATGCAGATAAAGAGGGCTTCTTACGTTCAGAACGTTCACTTATTCAGACCATTGGGCGTGCTGCGCGAAATGTGAAAGGTAAAGCAATTTTATATGCAGATAGAATTACCGACTCTATGCAAAAAGCAATTGATGAGACAGAACGCCGTAGAGCTAAACAAATCGAGTTTAACGAGCTGCATGGTATTACACCACGTAGTGCAGTCCGTCAGGCTGTGAAAGAAATTGATACGGGTGAGGTGCTTTCAGATGATCAAATTGATGAGAAAATATTGGAGCAGGCACAAGCACTAAGTGCTGATGACCGTCATATTCTTTCTGATCCTAAATTGTTCAGTAAGCATATTACTAAGCTTGAAAAACAAATGTTAAAGGCGTCTAAAGATCTACAATTTGAGCAAGCGGCTCGTATTCGTGATGAAATCGTTCGTTTAAAAGCGCAAATGTTGCAATAAATGGATACATAACACTACATGATTTGTTTAAAAAACAAGCTACTGTAGATGTTTAAGTTATTTTTGTATTCACAACTAATAGTTGAGGGCAACAATGGCATTTCGAAATAATGTTCCGCAAGCCAGTTGGCGCTTGGCAAAAATTGCATTGGGCGGGATTGTTCTAACTGGTTTAGCCGTTGGAACATATGCCTATGCCCAGCAGAAGCCTTTACCAACTGTCGATAAAGTTGAATTAGACCGTTATTTAGGTGTGTGGTATGAAGTCGCACGTAAACCGGCTTTTTTCCAAAAAAAATGTGCTTACAACGTATCTGCAACTTACACTTTAAATGAAAATGGAAATATGGTTGTAGATAATCGCTGCTACGATAATCAGAAGCAATTACAGCAATCTATTGGCGAAGCTTTTGTAGTCAATCCACCCTATAACACAAAATTAAAAGTAAGTTTTTTACCTGAAGCTGTGAGATGGATTCCGGTTATTCGTGGAGATTACTGGATTTTAAAGCTGGATGAAGACTATCAAACTGTTTTAGTAGGGGAGCCTTCACGTAAGTATCTTTGGGTATTATCTAGAACACCACATCCCAAAAAAGAATTGATTGATGAATATCTAAATTATGCCAAAACATTAGGATTTGATATTCGTGATGTTATTCATACTGAGCACAAAGAATAAATAAATTCTGCTTAATAAAAAACCATGTTTTCGCATGGTTTTTTCTTTTTTATAGTTGATAAATCAAGTATTGTATCGCTTTATTTTTCTTAAAGTGTAAAGAGGTTAGTGATGTTAAAAGGCGTGATTTTCTCTGTCATGGCATCATTAACTTTCGGTGTTCTTTATTTCTATACTCAACTACTTGGTCAACTTGATAGCGAACAAACATTTGGGTGGCGTATTATTGCTACTTTGCCATTTTTAACTCTATTTATGTGGTGGAGTGGTGACTTAAGTCATATTAAAAATATCTATCAACGTATTTTGGCAAAACCTTCTTTACTTTTGTTACTCATAACAACCTCGATTTTAACATCGGTACAGCTATGGCTTTTTTTATGGGGACCCATGCATGGACGTGGTTTACAAGTATCTTTGGGATATTTCCTTCTACCGCTTGTGCTGGTTTTGGCTGGTAGTGTGCTATATGGGGAAAAAATATCAAAATTTCAGTGGGTCGCTATTATTCTGGCAATAGTTGGTGTCGGCCATGAGATTTTTCGTTTAGGAAGTATTGCTTGGGAAACTGCTTTGGTGGCCATTGGTTACTCAGCTTATTTCTTGTTACGCAAGAAAATTAAAACAGATAATTTAGGTGGGTTTGGTGGGACCTTTTGATCATCATGCCTGTGGCGATTTATCTAACACATACAGGATTATTGCCATATAGTAAATTTTTCGATCAACCAACTCTTGCCTTAGTAATTGCAGGATTAGGAGTACTTAGTGCTATAGGCTTGGGGTGTTACATATTAGCAAGTCGTTTTTTACCTTTAGTTGTATTTGGCTTACTTGGATATCTTGAACCAGTATTACTTGCTTTAGCATCTTTAGTGCTAGGGGAAAGCATTGGTCAAGAAGAATGGTTTACTTATATTCCAATTTGGTGTGCTGTATTTGTACTTGTGCTAGAAGGTGCATTCCATCTTTATCAGCAGCAGAAAAAAGCCAAAAATTTGCAATTAAATCTCGAAAAATATCAAAAAAGATTAAAAAATGATGCTCATGATTAGAGCAACAGAATCTAAAAAGTAAGAAAAAGCAAAAATTTAGCTGCTTTAAACAATAAGATAATAAAAAATAATTATAGGTATTTTATGAATTTATGATGAATTTTGGGAAAATCTAGTCACTAACGTCAGCTTTTGATTCATTCTTGCTAATAATTCCATTACAATTACGGGGTTTTAAAAATCACGCCTAGATATAATTAATTAGAGGACGTATCTGTGAGCAAAGACACTATCATCGCCCTGCACGCTGAACACCAAGGCCGTTGGAAAAACCGTGAAGAAATCGCGGAACGTATGATTGCATTAATCGGTCAATTATACCGTGAAAAAAATATTGTCGTATCTGTTTACGGTCGCTCTTTAATTAACCGTTCTGTTATTCAAATTTTGAAAACTCACCGTCGTACACGTGTTGTAGATGTTGAGCTTTCTGTAGTAAATACTTTCCCAATTTTAGAAGCTTTAGCAAAAGTTGAAAACATTGGTTCTGCAGAAGTTGATATCGGTAAACTTGCAGTTGAATATAAAGAAAAAGGCGGTGATGTTGACGCTTTTGTTGCTCAAGCGGTTGAGTCAATTAAAGGTAGCGCAACTTCTGAACAACCTAAAGATGTAGTTCTTTACGGTTTTGGTCGTATTGGTCGTATCTTAGCTCGTTTAATCATTAGCCAATCAGGTTTAGGTCGTGGTTTAAGCCTTAAAGCGATTGTTGTTCGTAAGTCTTCTGACGGTGACTTGGCAAAACGTGCTTCTTTACTTCGTCGTGACTCTATTCACGGTACTTTCGCTGGTACAATTTCTGTTGATGAAGAAAACGAAGCAATCATTGCTAACGGTAACTTCATCAAAGTGATCTATGCATCTAGCCCAAGTGAAGTAGACTATACTCAATACGGTATTGAAAACGCGCTTTTAATCGACAACACTGGTAAATGGCGTGATGCTGAAGGCTTAAGCCAACATTTGAAATGCCCAGGTGTTGCACGTGTTGTATTAACTGCACCAAGTAAAGGCGAAATGAAAAACGTTGTATTTGGTGTAAACAACTCTGACATCTTAGATGAAGACAAAATCATCTCTGCTGCAAGTTGTACAACAAATGCGATCACTCCAATTCTTAAAGTATTGGATGACAAATATAAAGTTCTTAATGGTCACGTTGAGACAGTTCACTCATTTACAAATGACCAGAACTTAATTGATAACTATCACAAAGCTGATCGTCGTGGTCGTGCTGCTACATTGAACATGGTTATTACTGAAACTGGTGCTGCTAAAGCTGTTGCTAAAGCATTACCTGCATTAAAAGGTAAGTTAACTGGTAACTCTGTACGTGTTCCTACACCAAACGTATCTCTTGCAATCTTAAACTTAACACTTGATAAAGAAGTTGATCGCGAAGAAGTGAACGAATACATTCGTCAAATTTCGATTAACTCTAAACTTCAAGGTCAAATCGGTTATACCAATTCTACAGAAGTTGTATCGAGTGACTTTATCGGTTCTCGTACTGCTGGTGTATATGATGCTCAAGCAACAATTACTTCAGGTAACCGTTTAACTGCATATGTTTGGTACGATAACGAAGTAGGTTATAGCTGCCAAGTATTACGTATTGCTGAACAAATGTGTGGCGTAAGCTATACAAAAATCCCTGCAGAAACTAATGCTTAATTTGATTTAACGTTAGATAAAAGTATGTGACAAAAAGACCCAGTTTAGACTGGGTTTTTTACAACCGTACAAAATATATGCTGATTATTTTTTGGAAATCAATGAGAATAGGATTTAAGGAACAAAAAGAAATAGTAAGGGATTGGAATTGCAGCAGTTTAAAAGATTATTGATAGTCTTCTTTTTCATCATCATCGCGAATATATGTGGTGTGCTCATCGCCATTTGGGTTTTCAAGCATTTTAATATTTATATTCCGCTGAAAAACCAAGCTGTAGCGATTGATTTACAAGAACCATTACAGGTACAGGTCAAAGTAAAAGATGCTTTAAATGTCGATGTAAAAGGCCGAGTAAATGCGAATATTCCTATTAATGAAAAGTTAACGATACCTTTAACACAGACGTTAACTCCTCGTGTCTATTTCGATAATATGGTGCCAATCAGCACAGTTATTCCTGTAAAAGAAACATTAAAAGTTGATCAAAGCCTACCGATAGACACCAAAGTTCAAGTCAGAGTATTGGGTAAGGATATTACTTTACCATTAAAAGGGAATATTCCCTTAAAGCTTGATGTACCTATTGATATTCAAGTACCGCTCGATCAAAAAGTTCATTTGAAGTTTGATGCTCCAGTTAAAACGGTTTTAAAAGAAGATCTTCATATTCCACTAAATGCCCAATTAAAAACAAATATTCCAATTCAGGGTAGTTTAAATGTACCTGTAAAAACTGCTTTAAATGCTTCAGTAGATGTCAAAAATACTTTGCCAGTTAAAATTGAGCATGGCGAGTTAAAAATACCTCTATCAAGCATGAGCCTTAATCGTGTTAAAGATGATAACGCTACATCTTTACCTGCACAGAACCAGAATAAGTAGGAAGGTGACTTATGCTGGGTTCAATAAAAAGTATGCTCATCAGTTTCTTTCTGATTATGGTACTCACGGCAATTTTATTTTGGCTCTATTTAAATATACAAGCTTCGGTGGTGGTTTCTGCGCACGAATCAGATATTCGATTACCAGAATCATTAGAAACTAAAATACATGTTGGTAATAATTTACAGGTCCAGTCCATAGGTAAACTAGATACATCAATTGATATTAATCGTCAGATTTCGGTGCCTTTAAAGGGGAGATATTTGGCTGATTTAGCGTTTGAAGTTGAGACTCCAATTACAGTAAGCGTTGATTATGCAACAACGCTGAAAGTTGATCAGGTGATGCCTTTGGAAACAACAACCGATTTAATATACCAAAATAAGTTGTTACCTAGGTTTCCACTAAAACTAAATATACCCATTAATCTGGATATTCCATTTCAGTTAAAACGTAGCTATACCATTCCTGTTAAGATTGCTTTTAATGGTCCAGTTTATTTCGAGTTCGATGAATCGGTAAATTTACCGATTAAACACCAATTTAATCCAAGCTTAAAAATTAATGATGCAATGGAAATGGGCAATATCTCAAGCTTTAATGCCATTATGTATAACTCTGTGCAACACACTAAAGCTAATTTAGATATGAAGATGGATTTACCTCTGCGTAATGTACATCCTTAAGGAATAAATACATAAAGAGAGGTTATGTTCTGCTATAAGTTTTTATCAATATAAAAAGTAATAAAATAAGACCTAGGAAAGTAGAATTCTCTCGATTTTCTATTCGAGAATTTTATGAAAATATGGCAGAATAGGCGGTTTTAGAGTTTTTAGAGGATTGGCAAATGCGCTTTGTTGATGAAGCAGTCATTACCGTAGAGGCTGGCGACGGTGGCAATGGCGTAGCCAGTTTTCGCCGTGAAAAATTTGTACCATTTGGTGGCCCAGATGGTGGTGATGGCGGACGTGGTGGAAGTATCTATATTCAAGCCGATGATGATACAAGTACCTTAGTCGATTACCGTTACACCCGTAAATTCCGCGCTGAACGTGGTAAAAACGGTGCAGGTGCTAACTGTACCGGACGCGGTGGTGAAGATGTGGTTTTAAAAGTACCTGTTGGTACAACAATTGTTGATACAGATTCTGGCGATATTATTGGCGACTTGGTTGAAGACGGCCAAAGAATTCTGGTTGCAGGTGGTGGTGAAGGTGGTTTGGGAAATACGCACTTTAAATCATCAACTAACCGTGCTCCACGTAAATGTACTACGGGTACTAAAGGTGAATTTCGTGAAATTCGTCTTGAGTTGAAAGTATTGGCAGATGTTGGCTTATTAGGTATGCCAAATGCTGGTAAATCTACTTTCATTCGTGCTGTAAGTGCTGCAAAGCCAAAAGTGGCAGACTATCCATTTACAACCATGGTTCCAAACTTGGGTGTTGTAGATGCTGACCGTCATCGTTCATTTGTAATGGCTGATATTCCGGGCCTTATTGAAGGTGCGGCAGAAGGTGCAGGTCTAGGAATTCGTTTCCTTAAACATTTGGCGCGTACTCGTATTCTTTTACATATTATTGATGTACAACCAATTGATGGTTCAGATCCAGCTCATAATGCAAAAGCAATTATGAATGAGTTGGTTAAGTTCTCACCTACTTTGGCGAAACTACCAGTTGTTTTAGTGCTCAATAAACTGGATCAAATTGCTGAGGAAAGCCGTGAAGAGTGGTGTCAGCACATTCTAGATGAATTAGAGTGGACTGGACCTGTCTTTAAAACATCGGGCTTATTAAGTGAAGGTACAAAGGAAGTTGTGTACTACCTGATGGATCAGATTGAACAGCAACGTGAACGCGAAGTTGAAGATCCTGAGTACGCAGCAGAAGTAAGAGCTTTCCGTGAACAACTAGAAGTTGAAACACGTGAACAAACCATTGCGGCAAAAGAAGCATATCGTGCAATGCGTCGAGCACAACGTCTTGAAAGCATGATGGACGATGATGATGATTTTGACGATGATGAAGACGACAATGATGTAGAAAGCATCTACGTTCGTGACTAAAAAACCGAGGAAAACATGATAGAAGTGGTCGATGGGCAACGTAAGCTCAGTGAGTGTAAACGAATCGTTGTTAAAATCGGATCATCTTTACTCACAGCAAATGGGCAGGGGCTAGATCTGGATGCTATTTCGCATTGGGCGAAACAGATTGCAGATTTACACAATGCTGGGCACGAAATTATTTTAGTGTCTTCAGGAGCTGTAGCAGAAGGTATGGTTCGTATGAAGCTTGCGAGTCGACCCACCGATCTACCCAGTTTACAAGCATGTGCCGCAATTGGGCAGATGGGCCTAATTCATACATGGTCTAGCGTGCTTGAAAATCATAGTATTCGAACAGCTCAAGTGTTATTAACACATGACGATTTGGCAGATCGCCGTCGTTATTTGAACTCATGCGATGCGTTGCAGAACTTGATTGACTGGCGTGTTATTCCGGTTATTAATGAAAACGATACAGTCTCTACTGACGAGATTCGTTTTGGTGATAACGATACCTTAGCGGCAATGGTTGCTGGTCAAGTACATGCTGATTTACTGATCATTTTAACAGATCAGCAAGGCATGTTTGACTCAGATCCACGTCACAACCCTGATGCAAAGCTGTTATCAACTGTTCGTGCCATGGATGATGTTTTATTTGAAATGGCTGGTGGCGGTGGTGTACTTGGGCGAGGAGGCATGGTCACTAAAGTCCGTGCTGCCCGTTTAGCGGCTAAGTCGGGCTGTCCAACACTGATCGCTAGTGGTGAAAGTGATAATGTATTGTCACGAGTCATGGCTGGGGAAATGCTTGGTACATTGTTCACGACTGATAAAGACCGTATGACAGCACATCAACAGTGGCTTGCTGCACATTTACAAACAGCAGGTCGTCTGGTCATAGATGATGGCGCGGTTGATGCGATTAAATCTAAACATCGCAGTTTATTACCTGTTGGGGTAAAAACTGTTGAAGGACATTTTGATCGTGGTGATGTGGTTGAATGCGTTGATAAGCAAGGCAAACGTATTGCGGTTGGACGAGTAAACTTTAGTTCTCGTTCAGCTGAAATTATTAAGGGCCTCTCTTCAGACAAGGTTTATCAAGTACTTGGAGAAGCTCGTTCGCTTGAAATGATCCATCGCGATCACATGGCGATTTATTAACTAGTGATCTACAAAAAAAGCTCGCTTTATGCGAGCTTTTTTTGTGGTGTTAACGATGGCAAGATTCGATCTTCACCGACCATAAAAGGATGGGTAGCAAGGCTCAGCATATCTAGATCTTCTGAGCTATTTCCATAAGCATAAACTTGATAATAATCCTGCAAAGAATATTGTTCATGTATTCTTAACTTCTTTTGTTCACTACTACAATCTGGCGTTGAGTAATAACCCGTCATCATGCCATTTTTTACTTGAGTTTCAGTACAAATTAATTCGATATCGAGTAATTTGCAAAGTGGAGCAAGATAGATATCGATTGAAGCCGAAACTAGTACTACCTGATCACCAAGTAACTGATGTTGTTGTAATTGTGCAAAAATTTCAGGTGAAAGAGTTGAGACGAGTTCTTGTGCATATTCTTCGCCTAATCTTTGCAGCTCAATTGCTGGGGTATTGCGAAACATGCTTCGAAATAGCTTGGCACGCATCGCATGGGCGGGATAAAAATTAAGATAATAGGCTTGAATCCATGGCAGGATTTTCAAGCCTTGCTTAACTATGTGGCGCTTAGATAACGCATAAAAGATGAACCCTGTAAAACTGTCTTTACTACACAAGGTCCCATCAAAATCAAACAGGGCGAGATTTTTTATTGTCTTATTCGTTTCGCTCGTTGCATACATGATTCATATCGTCCGTTTACGCGGGTTGCATACCAGTTAGTATTATAGTCACGACTTAATTTAGGCCCAGAAATTACCACTTGAGGCATAATAGCATAGATAGGTTCTTTGCCTGTTTTTGCCTTATAGAGTTTAGTTAAGGCAATATAAGTTTGTGTATTCTCAAACTTTTTCTCTTTTTCTAATTTAAGATCATCGCGAAGTTGTCTTGGTGTAATTAAGACATTATTTGCAGTAAATAGTTTCATTAACTCTTTTTCTGACTGACTCTGAACTGCGAGTGGACTACCAGCTTTATCGTAAAGTAGTAAATCACCATCTAAGGTGAGCTCATTATCAGTAAGGGCATCGAGCATGCTTTGAAAAGCAGCATTACGGCTAGAATACATACCTGAGTTATAATCGGCAAAACGATAAATGGCCTTATCATAGTCTGCTGGGTATACCATCAAGCGATGAATGCCATAATATAGACCGCCATATTGCGTATAAAGATCATTTCTAAGGTCTGCAATATTCATGCTAGAACGTTTATGCGCTTTAGCATAATTAATATGAACTTGCATTGAACCCAATGTGGTGATTGGATTCATTTTTTCACCAATATCTTGCCCAACCAGTTTAGCTGCACCAGTTAACGCACTGACATGATAATGTTGAGTCATAAAATCAAAAATTTGACGATAAAGTAAGTCGAGATCTTTTTCAGTTTTGACTTTACGCATCTGACTCATATAGTTGTTGTCAGGAGAGGGTTGGGTTTTCAATACTTCTTCAAAATAACCTGCGACAGTACCCCCCACTTTCTGGCCAAGTTTGTCTTCAAACTTTTCATTTAAACGGGTACTGACTTCGTCAACTGCTTTTTTGCCTAGGCCTGGTACTACAGGGTTAGCAACAAAGTTAGATTCCTGATCTACAATCGCGACAATACTACAAACATTTTGTTTGGTTTTAGGAATTTTTAAGTCCTGCATAATATCGTCAATATCTTTAGCCCATGACTCCCGATCATGCACACGTGCTGGAATTAACTTTTTAATTTGCTGACTTTCTAAATCGGGCTCATCATTTTTTGACCACCAGGCTTTATCTCCACAAGCAGCTAAACTCATGCATACGGTGACTACACCGAATGATTTTAATAAAAAACGGGAAGACAACGGTTTGTTCATGGCGAGGAAAGCACCTGCAAAAAAGATGAGCTGATCAAGCGGATGAAGTATACTATGTTGATCATCAATTGTATGAATATATATGTATATTGGTCCCTATCAACTGTCAAATAATTTAATTGTTGCTCCTATGGCCGGTGTAACTGACCGTCCATTTAGAACGTTGTGCAAGTATTTTGGTGCGGGTCATGCGGTCAGTGAAATGATGACTGCTGATAAAACTTTGCGGATGACTAAAAAAAGTCTTTATCGTGCTAATTTTGACGGAGAGTTAGCTCCTATCTCTGCGCAAATCGCGGGTTCTGACCCAGAACAGTTGGCTGAGGCTGCTCGCTATCAAGTTGCAAATGGGGCACAAATTGTTGATATCAATATGGGATGCCCTGCAAAAAAGGTATGCAATAAATTAGCAGGTTCAGCATTATTACAAGATGAAGACTTGGTTGCTCGAATACTGGATGCAGTTGTTACAGCAGTTGACGTTCCTGTGACTTTAAAAACCCGTTTAGGATTTTTAAATGGCCAAGAAAATATTTTAAGGGTGGCGAAACGTGCAGAAGAGGCGGGGATTGCTGCGTTAGCATTGCATGGCCGCACACGTGAAGACATGTATTTAAATACAGCGCGTTATGAATTAATCAAACATGTTAAAGAATTAATCAATATTCCAGTAATTGCCAACGGTGATATTGATAGTCCTGAAAAAGCAAAATATGTACTGGACTATACTGGCGCCGATGCAATCATGATTGGGCGGGCTGCACAAGGTCGTCCATGGATTTTCCGTGAAATTGCCCATTATTTAAAAACTGGTGAACATTTGGCTGCTCCAAATATTGAAGAAGTCAAAGATGTACTTTTAGGGCATCTGTCTGAGTTATATCAATTTTATGGTGAATATTCTGGATGTCGTATTGCTCGTAAGCATATTGCTTGGTACACCAAAGGTTTACGCTCAAGTAACGAGTTCCGACAAAATATGTATAAAGTTGAAACCACTGCTGAACAGGCATTAGTAGTCGAGAGTTATTTTAATCAATTGCTTGCAGAAGGTAATTTGATGAGCGATGTTCAGGTTGAACGGGTTAATTTATTAGCTACTCACTAAAATAAAGCAACCAGTACACAGGCTGGTTGCTTAAAATCTTCATCTATTCATTATCTAGCATTTCAACAACGAGTTGATTGACCAGATCTGATGCCCCTAATTCGCGTATCTGTGCAACATTACTTCCTGCCCAAAATGCACCAAAACCATAATCATGGTGTTTACTCGCAAGAGCATTAAGTTGCTTCGCCAAATCGTAAGCGTATGGATACTCTGGTTGGGCAGGTCGAGTAGGTGAATCAATTTGGTTGTGCCAATGGTTGAATAAACCGCGAGCGGGGCGCCCAGAAAGGCTAGCGCTAATTTGTGTTACGGGTTCATTAAATAATGCTTTGCGATATTCAGCAGAAGCATTTGAGGTCTGGCATTGAACAAACGCTGTACCTAACTGGACTGCGGTTGCTCCCAAGCTCAACATATGTTTGGCTTGTAAGCCAGTCATGATCCCGCCTGCGGCGACAACCGGGAGTTTGCAATGCTGCACAATCAATTGTACTAAGTCACTGGTTTTAATCGCAGCATCAAAAGTTTGATTGAAAATTCCGCGATGGCCACCTGCTTCAATACCTTGAGCAATAATAATATCAATACCTGCTGCTTCAATCGCTTGCGCTTCAATTAAATTGGTAGCCGAAACCATAGTCAAAATACCAGCCTCTTTTAAAGCTTTAATTTGATGCGGATGGGGAATACCAAAATGAAAGCTTACCGCTTTGGGCTTAGTTTCTAAAACAACATTTAAAAAGTCATCATTATCTAAAAAACTTGGATAGATGCAGTGCAAATCTTGAGGTGGCTGAGCACCGAATTTTTCAAAATGAGGACGTAGATATTCAATCCATTGTTTTGCTTTTTCTAGATTAAGTTCTGTAGACTGATGACAGAAAAAATTAACCTGAAATGAGTTTTCGGTGAGTGCTTGAGTTTTTAAAATTTGTTCACGTGCACTTTGTGGGGTATTTGCTCCCAAGCCTAATGATCCAAGGCCTCCTTGATTTGAAACCTCGGCCGCTAGTTCTGGTGTAGAAACCCCTGCCATGGGAGCCAGAAAAATTGGATGTTTAATTGCAAGTTGTTGTAATAGGCTCATTTTATTCACCTCACTTCTTTCACTTCACCATAACGTGAAAATAGAATGAAGAGCAAATAATATTGGCTATTTAATTTTTAAATATTCTAGAGGAGTATTTAAAAAACTTTTTTATAAAGGGGTGACATTAAATAAAGAACCAATCCAGCTTGAAAAAGCCATTGCTAAAATTCCCCATAACGTAATACGCAAACTCCCTTTAATTTTAGATGTACCTGCAAAATAACTAGAAAGTGCACCTAAAATCGCTAACGAAAGAATACCAGTAGCCAAAACCACAGGCATAATCAAATGATTAGGGCTTAGTAATATAGCGAGCATGGGGAAAAAAGCACCAAAAGAAAATGATGCGGCAGATGATAAGGCAGCTTGTACAGGATTAGCTGCGGTATTTTCATGAATGCCGATTTCATCACGAGCATGTGCACCCAATGCATCATGAGTTGTTAACTGTAAAGCAACCTCTTGAGCCAATTCTTTAGATAGCCCTCTAGAAATATAAATTTGAGTTAGCTCATCTAACTCTTTTTGAGGGTGCTTTGAGAGTTCTTTTGCTTCAATCGCTAAATCTGCTTTTTCAATATCTTCTTGAGATTTTACGGAAATATATTCTCCAGCAGCCATTGAGGTAGCACCAGAAATAAGGCCAGCAATACATGTAATTAATAGAGTGTGTGAGTTGGCTCCACTTGCTGCCATGCCCATAATTAAGCTAGTGACAGAAATAATTCCATCATTAGCCCCTAAGACTGAAGCTCTTAACCAGCCTGAACGGTGAATTGCATGGTGTTCTGTATGATGTGGAAAAGCCATGTGTTTTTCCTTATAAAAGTTTTATAAATGCTATGAAAATTTACAAATTATTGATCAAAAAATATGTCATTATTATAGGAGATTTAGGGATAAGACAGAATAGATCAATAATAAAAAACGGAGATTAAATTATTTATATAAAACATTTTTAACCTAACTTAACGGTGTAAATCATTATTTTTAATTATTATATTTATTGATCATTCCAAAAAAACTGCCCCTAATAACTCTAACCTACTGTAGAGGTGAAAATGAAAAATAGCAAAACAATAAATTCTATAACGCATTCAATATTACTTATGGGAGCAGTGATCTCTTCTTTAACGGTAGTGAGTATGAGCTCTGTTTATGCACAAGACCAAGTCAACTCTGAATATAAACCTGGCAATCTCATTTATGATAAATGGGACAGATTTTATAAAATAGAACAGGCTCAACCCCAAGAAGCAGAAAAAATATTAGTTGAGCTGAGTAAGCTGACCCCTAAAGATATTAAAGTTTGGAAAAGCCTTACTTACTTACAAATTCGGCTCGAAAAAAGAGATGAGGCTTTACAGAGTTTAAGACAAGCAAGAGCTTTAGCTCCTCAAGATGATACTTTAAAATTACAAGAAGCATATTTGCTGAATCAGCAAAAAAAAGATCGTGATGCATTAGTTCTATTTAAAGAATTAACTTCGTCTTCAGATCCAGTAATTGCAGCAAAGGCAACTCAGGCAGTTAAAAATTTAAGTGGAGGAGAAATTAAGCCATATTTTGGCGATATTTATTTTGCACCTTCTTATGAGTCACGTTATGACGATGTTATTTTTCCTTTAAAAGTAAGATACGGGAAAAATATTGATAATGGACGAGCTCAAGTCTATGGTTTTCTTAATTTAAACCGTGATACTAAATCTCAAGGTGGGGTACGACCTGAAATTATTGATGAGAACGCAGTCACTCTTGGGGTAGGCGCAAATTATCAACCATGGATTTCAATACCGGTTCGAGCTTATGTCGAAGTTGGTGGAAGTTATGACTTGATTGATCGAAATCGAAAAAAATTTCGTGAAAGTGTAGTTGGGGGGGGGACAGGTTATCAAGAATGGTATTCACCATTGAACTGTAATCATACACTTTGTTTAGATAATTACTTTACCGATCTTTATGGCAATGTCGCGACTTATTCGAGAGAAGATTATAACGTTATTGGGGATTTGCGCTTACGTACAGGGTTAAATCTTTATAAGGGTGAGAGTGGGACTGTACAGGCTTATGTAAAATTGCATGGTTTAGCAGATAGTAAAGATGAATATTACAATAATTTATTTGAATATGGCCCGGGTATTTCATGGCAACCTTTTAATTATCAACCAATAAAACTTCGTGTTGAACGTTTATATGGCAACTATTTTAAAGACGTACCTGTTAATACAAAAGATCATTACAACAACACTCGTGTAGAACTTGTTTTTTATAAGGACTTCTAATAATGAAAAAAATTTTTATTTCGATTGTATTCGGTACTCGTCCAGAGCTTATAAAGCTAGCTCCGGTAATTTTATTAGCAAAACAAGATTCACGATTTCAGGTAGAAGTGATTTTCACGGGGCAACATGATGAATTAGTACGAGATGCTATCGATTTCTTTGGAGTTGAAATTGATCACCGACTTAAGATTATGAATGCTGGGCAAAGCCTCAATCAGCTCTTAATTCATGGCTTGACGCAACTTGAACATGTCTACACCGATGGTCAAAAAAGAGATGCGATTGTTATTCAGGGCGATACTACCACTGTATTAGCTGCTGGGTTAGTTGCATTTTCAATGAAGATACCTGTTGCCCATGTTGAAGCGGGTTTACGTTCATATGACTTAGACCACCCATTTCCTGAAGAAGGTAACCGTCAGTTAGTCTCCCGTATTACCAAATGGCATTTTGCCCCTACAGAGCAGTCAAAACAAAATTTGTTAAATGAGCAAATTCAGCCAGCTTTAATTACGGTGACAGGTAACACTGTAGTAGATGCTGTGTATTTAGGAAGAAAAATAATCGCTGAAAAATCTGGTTTGAAAAATCAGCTTGATCCCTACGGAATCGAATTAAAACTAGATGATAAAGTTGTACTTATTACAGCTCATCGCCGTGAAAATTTTGGTGAGGGAATTCAAAATATTTGTAATGCGGTTGAATATTTAGCAAAACAGCATCCAGATTTGCATTTTATTTGGCCTGTGCATTTAAATCCAGCTGTACATGATGTCGTACATGATAAGTTTAGAAATCATGCTCAAATTCATCTTGTGAAACCTCTAGATTATCCAAGTTTATTAGCTGGGCAGAGTAAAACTTGAAGTGCGACATAAACCACCTAATTAATTTAAAGGGTTTATGGAGTATATAAAATTGTCATACCATCATCTTAACTTTGAAGATCGTACTGCATTAATGCTTGAGTCAAGAAAAGAAGGCTTTTCAGCCAGAAAATTTGCTGAACTCATTAAAAGACATCCTAGTACGATCTATCGTGAGCTTAAAAGAAATAGCATCAATGACGTTTATCAAGCTCGATATGCTTCTGATAACACCTTCGCTAGACGTAGACGTGGTCACAGAAAACTCAAAATCGATTCAATCCTCTGGAAATTTATTGTTGAAGCGATCCGTTGTTTATGGTCTCCTCAGCAAA
>NZ_JFWX01000052.1:0-22503 GCF_000588095.1 Acinetobacter sp. 1130196
GTTTTTCAGATTCTGAATTCCAGCGCTTGGTTGGTGTACCTCGACCAGTTTTTAGTGAAATGATCGAAGTTTTAAAAGAAGTAGAATCACTTAAAAAGAAATCTGGGCGTCCTCATACTTTAGCTATAGAGGATCAATTATTATTAACACTCAATTACTTACGGAATTACAGCACTCAATTGGAGTTGGCTGCAAATTACCATATCGCTGAAAGTAATGTGAATCGAACCATTAAAAAGGTTGAAGATGCATTGATGAAATCAAGACGGTTTACTCTGCCAAAACGAAGCATTACCACAGCAGACGAACAGTTTAACTGGGTCATTATTGATGCGACAGAATGTTCAATAGAACGTCCGAAAAAAAAATCAGAGTAAGTTCTACAGTGGTAAAAAGAAGAAACATACGCTAAAAGCACAAGTGATCTATCATCCGAACAGCAAACAAATCATAGGGCTAGATATATCGAATGGCAGTCAGCATGACATTAAATTGGCAAGAAGAACGGTTAAAAAATTCAAACATTGTAAATATGTTATGACCGATTTAGGGTACTACGGATTAGAGCAAGATGGCTTTAAATTATTGATGCCAATAAAGAAAAAGAAGAATTTACCCTTATTTGATGTTGAGAAAAAGTACAATAAAATGATTGGAAAAATACGAGTTGTGATCGAACATATTAATAGTCAATTGAAAACATTTAGAATATTAAGTGAACGCTATCGAAATAGACGGAAAAGATTCGGTTTACGCATTAACTTAATCGCTGCACTGGTAAATCGGATGAACTTGCAATAACGACTTTCGCAAGAGGTCTATTAATTTTTACATTAACTAGTTACCCCTCATTTAAAATTATTATCTTCCGGATGAAATCCAAAAAATATTGCTCCGACTACCCATCCTGATAGATATATAAGCTTACCTAGTTCTGTTATTCCAGCAAAAAGTATGCCCCATAATATAAACCCTCCCGTTAAAATTAGAGAGAATAAAATAAAGAACAAAACAGCTAAAAGAAAAAAGACAAAGTATTTATTTAAAAATTTATCAACAGCAGATATAAAAATAGATAAAGACTTTTGAATTAAAAATATAGTATATCGGCCAACAAGTAACCCTACAAAAAAAGTAAGTATCATAATAACTATTGACACTGCTTAAGTTATTCCTTTTTTTAATATTAAAATAATTTTCTATTTCTCATTATAGTCCCCAACAAGAGATAGAACTACATTTCTTTTCATTTGCTTATCACTTTTTATTAAGCATTTAATATGCCAATTTTTATCATTTTTATTAAAAAAGAAGATTTAATAGGAGTTAAGCAACCTAAAACCACTCAACTCCTTAGAAAGGCTTAATCAATCCATCAACTTTTTACGGCGATACAACCCACAATTTCCAGAAAATAGCGCTGCCAATAAACAGGTAATAATGGCATAAGTCGCAACATTCATTCCAAATAACTCAACAGCTAAAATAATTGAGGTTAACGGAGCCTTACTCGCCCCTGAAAACAGACTTACTAAACCCAAGCCAGCAAGTAATGAGAGTGGTAGGTTTAAAACTGCGCCTAAAGCATTCCCTAATGTTGCACCCACATAGAACAATGGCGTAATTTCACCACCTTTAAAGCCCGAACCTAAAGTGATGGCTGTAAAAACAGTCTTGTTAAAAAAGTCGTAAAACTCAATCGGTACATAAAAAGATGAAATAATTTTATCTGTACCTAAACCGTTGTACTGCTGATGTGCAGTGAACAACGTAAGCAGCATAATAATAATACCGCCGACCATCGTTCTTAATGGCAAATAACGAATGTATTTATAAAAGAGGTCACTTGCCAAGTGAATGGCTGCAATAAAGAAGCGCGCAGCCAAACCAAAAACTAATCCTGCCGCAATTAAGCTCATGAGTGTGCCAAAATGAATGGCTGGAAACTCGCTAATTACATAAAAAACGTGCGGATGCACAATTTCAAATAGCTCAGGAATGGTCGATGCAATCAGCGCCGACACAAAACATGGAAAAATAGCTGAGTATCTTAAATTACCTAAAGCGGTAATTTCTAAACCATAAATTGCCCCCGCCAAAGGCAGACCAAACACCCCAGCAAAACCCGCGCCAATACTGGCGATTAAACAGATTTTTCGGTTGTCTTCCGAGATTTTTAATATATAGCTTAAATGGTCAATTAAGGCACCTGAAAGCTGAACCGCTGGCGCCTCACGCCCTGCCGAACCACCAAACAACTGCGTTAAAATTGAGGTAATAAAAATGATAGGGCTCATTCGTTTTGGAATAAACGATTTGGGTTGATGAATCTCATCTATGAGTAAATGTGTTCCCCGTTCAATTGGCGAACCATATTTTTTAATGAGATAGCCAATACCAAAGCCCACAAAAGGCAGAAAGTAGATGAGCCAGTGATGCAGACTGCGGACTTTGTTTGAAATATCAAAAGCCACAAAGATTAGAGTGGATGCCAGCCCGGCAACGACTCCAATCACAATTGATATGACGAGCCAATAGACACTGTATTTTAGAATTTGATCGTATTCAGATGAAGGTAGAATTTTCATTCGCTTTCTTCAATTCGCCTGTGAGTGAGTGCCAAATTCTCAAATTTTTTTATGCTGCCAGTTCATTAAGTGAGAAATGCTTAAACTGGGCTAAAAATTAAAGCTCGCATAAGCGAGCTTCAAATACAGTGATCAATATTTATACCACCAATCTGTGACAAATATCTCATAACCCGTTCTGGCTTTCAAGTTGAAAATGGTTAATGAAAACCTAAAATATGCCTGATTGAGTTAATTAATAAGCACTCGATTTGACCTGATCAAGCTAAAAACATTCTCAGGCCAAATAACCTATTCAAATTTTAATTAATGCTGGCAATCATGGTTTCAGCATGGCAGGTTGCGCCCTTCTCTGCACTAATCTGAATAACACCACTCCGGTGTGCAAGTACCTGAACTTCCATTTTCATGGCTTCCATAATGGCAACCACTTGGCCTTCTGTCACTTGCTCACCATTTTCCACTTTCCAAGCGCTAATCACACCATTAATAGGCGCAAGTAAATGCTCGGCACCCACTTCTGGCTCGGCAATCTGCGCTTGAGCTGCGGTTACTGGGCCTTGTGCAAACATACCCGCAGGTAAACCTAAACGGTGTAACTTGCCATCAATTTCAATGTAGCTGAGTAACATCGGTTGTTGATGATTTGGAATGCCACGTTTAGTCGGCTTTAACTCTTGCTTAAAGTCATTTTCGATCCAACGCGTATGTACATTAAATTCATTTGTAAAGTCGGGTTCATTAAGTACCGCACGGTGAAAGTCTAAAACTGAAGCTACACCTTCAATTTTAAATTGCTTCAAAGCACGTTTGGCACGGGCAATTGCAATTTCACGGGTTGGACCAGTCACAATCAGTTTTGCCATGAGTGAGTCGAAGTGACTAGACACTAGAGAACCAGTGCGCACACCTGTATCGACGCGTACACCATTACCAAATGGTGCTTCAAATAAACTCAACACACCAAAGGCTGGAATAAACCCGCGAGCTGGGTCTTCGGCATTTATACGAAACTCAATCGCATGACCTTGTGCCTTTGGTGTTTCTTTAATAGAAAGCTCATGGCCCTGTGCAACACGAATTTGTTCAACTACCAAATCGACTTTTGAAGTTTCTTCAGTCACTGGGTGTTCAACTTGCAAACGCGTATTTACTTCTAAGAATGAAAGCTTGCCGTCACGACTCAGTAAGTATTCAACTGTTCCCGCACCCACGTAGTTTGCAGCCTGACAGATATTTTTTGCCGAGCTTAAAATTTGCTGGAAAATCTCATCACTAATAAATGGCGCTGGTGCTTCTTCGACTAACTTTTGGTTACGGCGTTGCAACGAACAATCACGTGTACCAAGCACAACAATGTTGCCATGTTGGTCGGCAATCACTTGCGCTTCTACATGGCGCGGTTTATCGAGATATTGCTCCACAAAACATTCACCACGACCAAAGGCAGCTTTTGCCTCGCGTACTGCCGACTCATAAAGCTCTTTCACTTCTTCGAGTTTCCACGCGACTTTTAAACCACGGCCACCACCACCAAATGCGGCTTTAATAGCAATCGGTAAACCAAACTGCTTGGCAAACTCTAAAGCTTCATCTGCATTGTTGAGTGGGTCTTGCGTACCCTGAACTAACGGCGCACCCACCGAAGCAGCAATTTTACGCGCTTCGATTTTATCGCCTAGTTTTTCAATGGCACTTGGAGATGGCCCTACCCATTTTAAGCCCGCATCAATCACGGCTTGGGCAAACTCAGCACGTTCAGATAAAAAGCCATAACCCGGATGCACCATCGTCGCTTTCGATTTTTTTGCAACTTCAATAATAGCAGGAATATTTAAATAGGTTTCACTGGCGGTCGCACCAGCCAAGCCCCATGCTTCATCTGCAAGTTCGACATGCATGCTACCAATGTCGTCATCTGCATATAACGCGACCGATGAAATTCCCATATCACGGCAAGCATGGATAATACGAACAGCAATTTCACCACGATTAGCAATCAATAATTTTTCTGTATTCATCATTCATTCTCAAAATCTGTAAATTCGGCAATTTTTTTAAATTTGATGTGGCAACCTGCCGGAATCTGTGCCACCAAGTCCCAATGGTGTTTAGCAACAGAGGCAATGACCGGATATCCGCCCGTTAAAGGATGATCATTCATAAACAAAACGGGCTGACCACTCGGTGGAATCTGTAATGCACCAATGCAAGTGCCTTCACTTTCCAGTTCATGGGTAATTTTGCGAGTTAGGGGCTGTTCACCTGAAAGCCTTAGCCCAACTCGGTTGCTTTCATTGGTCACGAGCCATTCTTGCTGACAGAGCAGTTCAATACTGTCTTGTTCGAACCAGTCTGTGCGTGGCCCCATCACAATATCTAGCTCAACCATTTCACCAGCTCGTGGCAAATCGCTTTTGCCCACTTCATTTACATTAATGTTGGCTGTCTTCACCTGCCCTTGGTAAATAGTATCTCCGAGCTTTAATGGTTCTGGTCCTAACACTGCCAAGCTGTCAAACGAAGCACTATTAAGTACTGGTTCAACGTCTATACCACCACGAACGGCCAGATAGTTTCTTAAGCCTGCTGTTGGGGGCTGAATTTGAAACTCATCGCCTTCATCCAAATCAATCGGTTGATAACTTGCAAAGTCTGCGGTTTGACCATCGGTAAATTTCACACGAATGTTTGAAATAGCCCCAGCCACCGCAATAACACCCGCATGCTGCATTTTGGCTTTTAGGCCTCCATTTAAAACTTCAATGACGGGTGCATCGGTTGGATTACCGACAATACGATTGGCACTATGCATTGCAGACAAGTCCATTGCTCCCGCTACGCCAACACCAATATTGGTCTGGTTTAAACGCCCTTCGTCTTGAATAAGCATTTGTAAACTTGGCGCAGTAATCGTAAACAGCGGTACAGATTGTTTCGGTTTAACCTTAGGCGTAATTTGCTGCGGCACAGTCACTGTTGTTGGGTTATGCGTAACATCCTCAAAATGTACAGTCATGCCCGGTAACAGCAATGCAGGATTTTTACGCTCTAAATCCCACATTTTTTCCGAGGTGATCCCAATAAGCTGCCAACCACCCGGACTGTCTTTTGGATAAATACCAGAGTATTTTCCAGCCAAACCCAAAGAGCCTGACGATATTTTTTTACGTGGAACCGTTAAGCGCGGAATATCGGTAAAAGGCTTATCGGGACTGCTCATATACGCAAAGCCCGGCGCAAACCCAATAAAAGCCACATTCCACACGCTTTGGTGATGTTTTCTAATCACATCGGCAATGGACAGCCCTTGCAACTCGGCAACCTGAGCAAGGTCTTCGCCATCATAACGAATCGGCACAATCACTTCTTGGCCGCTACGCTCAAATCCAGAATCAACTTTGAGGCTCTGAATTGAAGCAACTAGCGTTTTAAAATTGGTTTCGATCTCATTAAAAAAAAACAAAATTGTTTTTGCAGCGGGGACTAAGTCTTTAATTCCATTCAATTGCGTATTTTGCAATTTATTGTACAACGCCAAAGTTTCCTCTAAACTCGCAAGCTCAATTAGAAAACAATCGGCGTTTACCGATAAAAAACGCATTTGCTTATCCTTTTAATTCTTCTTTAGCTATTTAGCTCATCCAAGCGCGGTCAGGAATATCGGTAATAAACATGTAACCCGGTGCATGACTAATGGCAAAAGGAATTTTCGAGTTCATCACTGCTGCTTGCGGTGTTACCCCACATGCCCAAAACACGGGAATTTCACCTGCTTCAATACGAGAAGCATCACCAAAGTCTGGCTTATTTACATCCTTAATGCCTAAGCTTTCAGGGTGCCCGATATGGACAGGTGCCCCATGTACACTTGGCATACGTGCTGTAATTTTTACTGCTTCACTAATTTGATGAGATGGAATTGGTCGCATGGAAACCACCATATTTCCTGAAATGCGCCCTGCCGGTTCACACTTGATATTACTCAGATACATCGGCACATTGGTGTCGTCATGAATGTGGCGAACTTCAATACCTGCTTCTTGTAAAGCGGTTTCAAATGAAAAACTGCAACCAATTAAGAAAGTCACCAAATCAGGATGAGCATTATAAATCTCTCTTGCATCAGTCACTTCGTCGACCATTTCGCCATCTTTCCAAATGCGATAACGCGGAAAGTCGGTTCGAATGTCTGAGTCTGCTGCAAGCTTAGTTGCATAGATGCCTTCTTCGAGCACATCAAGCACTGGACAGCTTTGCGGGTTACGGTGTGCATAAAGCAAAAAATCATACGCCCAATCTTTTGGCACCGAAATCATGTTGACCTGTGTCATACCCGCAGCCATGCCCGCTGTTGGTTTATCAAAACCTGCACGGATTTTTAAACGTGCATCTAATGCGGCTTCAAGCTGAGCTGGGTCGACTTTAATATCCTTATACATTGCGCTCTTCCTTATGCTTTATTTACAAATGGGCGAATTTCAATATTGTTTTTTACAAGCTCGGCTTTAATGGCTACCGACATCTCTAGTGCGCCGTCAGTATCACCATGTAAGCAAATCGTATCAGCCTGAATTGGGGTAAATACACCATCAATTGACTCGACCCCACCATTTTTAAGCATAGACACCACACGGCTCGCAACAAATGCCGAGTCGTGTAAAACTGCACCTTCTAAACGGCGGGAAACCAATGAGCCATCACTGTTATATGCACGGTCTGCAAATGCTTCGGACACAACTTTTAAACCCGCAGCTCGTGCCTGTTCGACTAAGTTCGACCCAGCTAAAGCAACTAGTACGAGTTCAGGGTTATACATTTTAATAGCGTCAATCACTGCGGCTGCCTGAGCTTGGTCATGGGCAATGGTGTTGTAGAGCGCACCGTGTGGTTTAACATACTGCACTTTTGAGCCAGCTACTTTAGCCAAACCATCGAGCGCAGAAATTTGGTAAAGCACATCGGCAATAAGCTCGTCACGCGACAAATCCATATTACGGCGACCAAAGCCTACAAGGTCTGGGTAAGACACATGAGCACCTATGGTCACGCCAAGTTCAACTGCTTTACGAACCGTTTTTAAAATGCCGAGCGGGTCACCAGCATGAAAACCACAAGCAATATTGGCACTGGTCACGACAGGTAAAATCTGGTCATCATTACCCATTTTCCATGAGCCAAAGCTTTCACCCAAATCACTATTTAAATCTACAAACATGGCATTATTCCTTTATCAATTCATGTCGTCTGGCTTAAAGTTTGGTCAAATAGTTAAACACTGTCGTAAATGACATATAACCCATCCACCACGTTAACAGACATGTTAATCCACCTAAAATAAGCAACCACTTTGGATAGTTATAATTACCCATTAAATCTTTACGGCACGCAGCTACGTATACAAAAATTGTAAGACCAATTGGCAATACCAAACCGTTAAAACCACCCACAAAAATGAGTAGACCTGCCGGAGTTGCACCCAATAACACATAGAGCAATAAAGCCAATGCGATAAAGGTAATGGTCGTATAGTTGGTCTGTTTTGGCGTTAAGTTCTTTTTAAAGGCGGTAAAGAATGAAACCGAAGTATATGCGGCACCAATCGTACTGCTAATACCCGCGGCCCAGAAAATTAAACCAAATAATTTAAAACCGAATGTACCTGCTGCATATTGAAATGCTTGGGCTGCCGGATTGGCGTCATGGCTGGCTAAATCAATATGGGCACCGCTCACCACCACCCCTAAGAATGCCAAGAACAACACATAACGCATAATACCTACTACAACAATGCCTTTGGTTGCAGCTTTAGCAACTTCATCAATATTTTCAGGACCAACAGCACCTTTATCGAGTAAACGGTGCGCACCTGCATAACAGATATAGCCACCCACTGTACCGCCCACAATCGTGGTAATAATGGCGAAGTCGATATGATCTGGAGCAAATGTTTGATGTACAGCTTGACCAACTGGAGGCATCACAATGACGGCAACAATAATAATCAGGAGAATTTTAAGCAGTCCCAACACGATCATGCTTTTATCCATGGCGAGCGTTGCTTTTTTAGAAGCAAAAATTAAAATCGCTAACGCCCCACTTAAAATACCGCCCCACTTTGTATCTAGACCAAAAAGTGCATTTAAACCTAAAGCTGCACCTGCAATATTACCGACACTAAAGAAAAAGCCACCCAAAATCACCAGAAACGCCAGTAAATAACCACTACCCGGTAAGGCTTTATTGGCAATATCAGATGCACGCATCTGGGTAAGTGTCACCACTCGCCAAATATTTTGTTGGACGACATAATCAATCAGAATAGAAACTAAAATGGCAAAGCCAAATGCCGCACCTAACTTAACTGTAAATACAGCAGTTTGGGTTAAAAATCCTGGCCCCATTGCAGAGGTCGCCATCATAAAGATTGAGGCAACAATGGCCCATTGGCGATCTGATAAAAAAGAAGATTTCAGTAAAGACATATTAATGCGTTCCTCATCCATTTGAGCTTAACAACGCTATTTTCAAGTTGAATCAAGAACACCATTTTTGTCCTAAACGATATTCTTTAATCCTTTAAAATGACAAAGATTCCCTATTCCCCAATCAACACAATCGGTGATCAAATCTTGTGTCTAAAATAAAAACATAGCTAATCCCTACGAACAATAAGACTTTTTACAGAAATTTAAAATTTTAAATAATTGATTTTTATAGTTTTATATTCAAACTAAAATACAGGATAAATTTTACTTATCGATGTACATAAGCTGTTTTTATGGTTTTACATATAAAACAGCTTTTTTAAACAAGGAAGAATAAGAATAAATGATACTCAAAAAAAAAAGCTTATTTTTTGATTTGCTCATTAAGCCTTTTCATAGCACTCGCCGAGACTTTAACAGCAACCTCGGTTAATTTTTCTTTCAAGGCAACATCGTTACCGTGAATATAAATAGACGTGAAATGAAAGGTTTTTAAGCGAATAGGTGTATTTAATATTTCCAATCGTCCGTCGGTAATTTCCTTTAATGCCGTTAAAGTTGGCACTACCGCAATACCTAAGCCTTGCTCGGCGAGACACAATAAAGTCGCTAAAGAATAGCTAGTAATTGACAGTGGTTCATCAATCCCTTTTTCTTTCATTCTTGCCTTTAATTCTTTATAGGGGTAGGTAATTTTTGGATAGGTTAAAATGGTATGTGACATCAAGGTTTTAAAAGACATTTGTCCAATTCCACCTTTAAATGATGGCGCTGCCAAAAAACTTAACTCGAAATCACAAAGTGCTTGTTCAATACACTCAAAAGCCAACGTTGGCCCGAGTAAAAAGGCCATGTCCAAGTCCCCAGTACGTACCCCTTCTTGTAAGTTAGGTGTCAGATCCACCACAATTTCGACTGAAACTTTTGGGAACTCTTGTTGAACTTTTTCGATATATTCGACTAGCCATGTATACACAATCGTTTCGGAAACGCCTAAACGTATAGTTCCTGTGAGATGCTGATTTTCAGTAAGCTCTGCAACTAGGTCGGTTTCTAAACGCATAAACTTTTCGGCATATTTAAATAATGTTCTGCCTTTATGGGTCAATTTAAACTGTCGCAAGCTTCGGTCTAAAACTTTAAAACCTAATTCATTTTCAAGAGATGTGACTTTTTGAGATACCGCAGGCTGTGTCGTTTGTAATTTAGTCGCGGCCTTATTGAAGCTATTTAAAGTCACAACCCAATAAAATGCTTCAAGATTCTTTAAATTCACGTTTCATCCTGTCTTAAAAATTCCTTTACTTTTATAGTATGGGAATTTTTAGCGTGTTAAGGCTAGCAATAAATAAATTTTTAACTAAAGTTAGCCATCCAAATTTTTAAATGCTTTAGAAAGCTGACTAATTATTTTGATCTGTTTTGCATAACGACGGCATGATCGGCATGCCAATAAATGTAATTGCAAACTACTTTGCTCACGTAAAAACAAAGGTCTATCTTGTTTCTCAGACAAAAGTTGAGTGGCTTGTCGACATGTCAACATGAACAATCCTCCTTCAATAACCATTTATTTTCTAAGCATTCGCGTAATCGGGTACGACTTCGATACATCAACACATTAAAGTTGGAAATAGATAACTCTAGCTTGCTACAAATCTCATTAGAACTCAGCTCTATCACTTCTCTCATCATAAAAACTTGAGCATATTTGGCTGGTAAATGATCTAAGCAAGCTTCAAAAATTATCCAAAAATCTGACTGCTCTATCATTTCTTCAGGGCTTTGCCATGCTTGAGGTGCTTCATATTTATGCCAGTGTCCTGAAGCATCAAATAATTCATCAACACTGAGTTCACTTTCTTCGTCTTTAAATAATTCAGACATGGCAACCAAGCGCGACTTTTGCCGAAGTACATCAATAATTTTATTTTTTAAAATAGAAAATACCCATGTTTTGAACGCAGCTCGTCCTTTAAATGAATCTAAATGTTGAAAAGCGCTCGTTAATGCTTCTTGCACCACATCTTCAGCTTGCGCAAGTGAGGACAACTGTAAAAAAGCAAATTTAATCATTTGCTGCCTTAAATCTTGTAAAAAGGCTGGGCTATGCAGTTGATCCCCTAGATCGTCATGATGTGATGCCGCGGCTGAAGTCATCCTTGTACCTCTTTAAAATCATGGGGAATTTGAATTAATTGTAGTCGAGTTAAGAGGTTTTTGAGTTCTTGAATTTGTAGATAAATTTCAGGCTCAGACAAGTCAGTAAGTACAGAATGAATGAGTGTGAAAATATCATGGTCAGTTAACGCTATATTTTGCGTTAACTGTTCAATCAGCATAGCAAACAAAGGCGAAAGCTGTTCAATACATACTTTATCTTGTTCATCGCGCCAGACCATTACTGCACCTGGTGCAAGTTCAACTTGTTCTGGCGTCATTAAGGTCGTCCACGTATAAACGGGATATTGATAAACCAATACCCATACTTTGGTGGTTAACTGCCAAGCACAATTTTCGTGTAAAACATCATTTTCAATTTCGACAGTATCTAAATACAGTTCAAGCCATTCAAACTGCAATAACTCAGCCAACCAAGGATATTCTTGCAATATCGGATGCTGTTGCTCTGTTAAATACTCTCTAAATTCTAAAGAAATATCATTATATAAAGGTGAGCGGCTCTTACCTTTTTGAAAGAACTCTAACAGCAATTGTTGCCACTTTAATTCTGGCAACATCGCACGAGCTACCGGATAAACTAACTCAATAAATGAGCTGACATTATTAAAAAGTAAGTCCCGATAAATTTGCATTCGTTGAGCAGGAAGTGCTTGAGGTATTTCCAAATCAGGATCACGAATCCATTCACAAAACTGTCGTTGCATGGTTTGGAAGGATATTTGATTTCCCTTCATAGCCACTCTCCTGTTGTTGAATGAGTTTAATTTTGGCGAGTTCCTCTTCTAATTCTTGCCATGATGGAATATTAAAGTCGCGTTCTAATAAAGTCGGTTTTACTCCACACACTTGATAGGTATATCTCAATAGCTCCCAAACACGGTCACAAACTTCTGCCCCATGGGTATCGATTAATAAGTTCTTCTGAACTTTTTCATGCCCAGCAATATGTAAATAACGGATTCTTTCTTTTGGCATTTTCTGGATAAAACCAAATGCATCGCTACCATGATTGATACTGTTGACATAGACATTATTTACATCAAGGAGCAAATCACAGTCTGCATGTTGCATTACTTCACGGATAAATTCAGCTTCACTCATTTCGGCATTCGGCATTAAATAAGTAGAAACATTCTCTATAACTAATCTTTTTCCTAAAATATCCTGCACACGTAAAATACGTTCAGCCACATATTTAACAGCGGCTTCTGTCATCGGTATGGGCAACAAATCGTATAAATAGCCGCCGTCATTTGTATAACTTAAATGTTCAGAATAAATTGGTACATCATATTGTTCTAAAAAGTGTTTTACTTTACCTATAAATTCGAGATTAAGCGGATGCGGCCCTCCAATAGATAATGACAAGCCGTGACAAATTAACGGCGCTTTTTCAGCACACTGTGCAAGTAGTTTTGCATGTCGACCACCAAAACCTAACCAGTTTTCTGGGGCAACTTCGATAAAGTCCGGATATGTTTTTGCAGCTAGAAACGAATCTATAAAGTCACGTCTCAAACCAAGCCCCACACCATTCAACTCCATCATGGTGATTACTCCTTTTGGAAATGATGCCGACACTTACTAGAAGGCCGACATCATCCATGATTAGATTGTTTACTTGGCGCCACACTTGCCATCAGCAACTTTTTTATCTGCCCGACTATGGCTCTCTTCTTCGTCTTTAGCCAAGAAGCAAACACCTGCAAAAATAAGAATAGCGCCAGTAACTTTTGTAAATGTTAGCGGTTCATTAAACAGCCAAATCGACAAAAACATGACCGTGATGAGTTCTAAATGTGAAGCTGCAAAAGCCGGCCCTATAGGCGCATGCTTTAATAAGTTCATCCAGATAAAAAAGGCACCTATATATCCAATAAAAGCCCCATAAATCCAAGGATGTCCAAAAACTCGGAACAGCCAATCTACATCAAAAGTTAAAGGCATCGCATGAATGGAAGCTAACTTAAAACTGATTTGAGCCAATGTATCGAAGAGCATTAATATTAAAAAACCAATAATATAAAATTTTTTCATGCCCCAATCCCAACAATAGTGACACCGACCGCAATCAGAACTACACCAATTAAGCGATTTCGAGTTAGTTTTTCATTAAAGAATAAGCGCCCAGCAAGCATAATCACGACAATGTTGATACAGCCTAACATGACCCCAATAGAGAGTGGAACTAACGAGAGGAAAGCAAGCCAAACGACAAACTCAAAGATATAGCAAAAAATCCCGAGCCATATCCATGGACGTTTCGCCATGAACCACCAATGCTCAAGCCCTTCATTGGTTTTACTTTCATGAGCAGCGGCCTTAAAAGCCAACTGCCCAACAGTATCAATCAAAATGGTTAGCATCCATACACTGAACACTACAATATTCATAAAAGCTCACCAATTTTTTCAGGTGAAGTTTTACGTTCGTGATGAGTTGATGGATGCTCTGACTGCTTTTTTGGATGTTGGTATTGTTCAATAAATCGAATGGATTCTTCAATGACTTGTTTACGGTCATTATCAATCGTGATCATGTGATAGCTGTTATAAAGCCAGATTAAGGTCTTAGGACCCTTCACTTTGGCATAAATTAACTCACTATTTCTTCGGTGAGCAATATCATCGTCATAGGCATGTAATAACAGACATGGAGCCGTAATATTTGATAAGTTTTTACGAACATTACGCGAAAGACGCTGTAACTGGAACAATGAATGCCACGGGTTTCCCGGTAAACCTGCTTCACTACTTTCACCGCTATTCATAGCCTGAACAATACGCGAACGTAATACCTCATTTTTGATTCCGTATGGTTCAGCTTCGTCAAAGGTATTATTACGGCAGATATTTAAATAATGAACACTCGGCAAAACAATAGGCGCAAGCACTTTTGACCACAAAGGAATGCTCCAGCCATCGTATTGAAAGGTTGGACTATAGGCAATTACGCCATCGACAGGATAAGCTGAGGCATACTTTAATGCCAATAAAGATCCCATCGATAAGCCTGCCACAAATAGCTGATCTGTATGCTCTCTTAGCTTTTCTGCGGCTGCAACTACACTATTAAACCAGTCTTCCCATCGGCTATTTACCAAATCTTCGACATCACCACAGTGTCCAGCCAACTGCACGCCATATACACTATAGCCAGCTTGATGAAGTACACGTGCAATTCCTCTCATTTCATTTGGCGTACCCGTCAAACCATGAATAAGTAAAATACCAGTTCGGTTCCCCGATAAAAAGAATGAGTTGTCTTTTATCATGTAATCACCGTCACTGGAGTGTCTATTCCAAAATCACTGCTTAATAGCTTAGCCAAGGGTTGATAAATTTCTACAAAGTTTTCAAACTTTGTATGGAAAATATGGTTTTCTCTACAATGGTCTATCAAAGATTTTTTTGCAAAAACATAATCTGCATTTCCGGCTAGACAATAGTCTGAACGCCCATCTCCAATCAAAATAATTTGATTTTGAGGTTTCTGGTTTGCAATCTTACATTTGCAAGTTCCACTTTGACTTATGCAGCTCGCTTCTTGATTTGGAAACTCGAGTCGCCATGATCTCTCACCTGTCTGAACGAGATGGTTTGCAATTACAGGCAAATGTTCCAAATTATATTTTTTTAGAATATGACGAATAACAAAATCAAGCCCATCACTTACAATCGTCAACGGAATTTTATACTGGGCAGTAATCTTTACTAATTCAATAAAGCCGAGGTCAATTTCAATTTGGTCAAGACATTGCTGCAACTCATCAATAGAGACATCTAATAGCTCAATTTGTTTTTGCATACAGACTTTGGAACCAATTTTGCCTTGCTCCCACTCTTCCTCAATTTCTTCCCAACCAGCTTTTGCATAAGTTTCAAGCAAATAGTCCGTCGTATCTTTTAAGCTGATTGTCCCATCAAAGTCACATAAAATATGCCAAGGTACAGTGTGATCTGTATAGTAATGCTGGTTGACCATGAACATAAAATGCCTCACACGAATAATTTAAGAATTTTTATAAAAAACACCGTCTGACTTTAGGTGGGAAATCTTAAAAATTTCTTTAATTAAAAATATTTCAAAAAAATATGAAAAAATGATTATATTATTCTGTAATTTACAAAATTATAGGTCGTTAATAATTTAACTCAAAAATGTTGAGCCACTTCTTAAAATAAAAAAATAATTAATAAAAATCAAAAATTTAATAAAATAAAATGTATAAACAATCAATCATTATACCTTCTTCAAAAATCTATTTTTATGCAAAATTAAAGGGTTTTAATAGAAAAATACAAAATTAAGATTTTTTTAATTTTTCATTAAGATTTGTATAAGAATTAACTTTTATATTCAAGAAAATTTTGAACAGAACACAACCAGAAAACGATTATTTTTTCACCCTAGAAAGACTGATTATGATTAAACCATTGAAAAAAATCTCCATAGCAGTAGCAATAACCAGTAGTTGTTTTTACTGCCCTGCTTATGCACAAGAAAGCTCCTCACCAGATTTAACAATGGGTTTTAACTATTCTGTAAATTTTCAAGCTTATAAAGGTCATAAAACCTATCAAACAATTTTACCTGTTTTTTTCTATGACAATGACAAATTCTATATTGAAGGCGACGATGCCGGTTATTACCTCTTCAAAGATGACAAAAATCAATTACGCCTCGATGGACACTATGATGGCAACTCATATGATCCAAGTGGTGAACTTTACTTATTAGATAAGCGCAAATGGTCTGTTCTAGCGGGTGCAAGTTATATGCGTATTACACCGTATGGCGGATTTAAAGCACGGCTTAATACCGATGTCCTGTCCCGTAGTAAAGGTACTATCTTAAGGGCTTCTTATCTTGCTGAGCTAGACAAAGGCAATTTGACCGTCTATCCGGAAGCTGGTTTCCAATGGAACAACGCAAAATATAACCAGTATTACTACGGCGTCAGTGATGCTGAAAGTAAACGCAGGTATCGCAGCATATGAACCGGGCCAGAGTATATCGCCTTTTGTGAGCATGACAGCCAACTACAAACTTTCCAAACACGTAAACGCTTTTAGTTCTGTTGAATTTAACTATCTATCAAACGAACAGTTTAAAAGTCCAATGGTAAAAAAACGCACAGATATTACACCTGCTGTGGGGCTTACCTTTACTTTTTAACTCTAACCAATTTTTTCACTCAGCCTCTGTATCTAAAACATACATACTGAAAATACCAACCGTAAAAGGAATAGAAGTATGAACAACAATCATACATTCAAGCAAGAAAGCGCTTCTGCAACTAGTTCTAATAATCGCGTTCCACTTAATGAAGCGCAACTTCTAGCAGATGAGGCAAAGTATTGTTCACACGGCGATACAGTACACTATGTAAACCCACCTAAAATTTTTACGGATTGTCAGGGCAGCTATATTTTTGATGACCAGAATATCCCCTATCTAGACTTACAAATGTGGTATTCAGCGGTTAACTTTGGTTATAAAAACCCACGTTTAGATCAAGCGCTCATCGACCAAATTCATAAACTTCCTCAAATTGCCAGCCAATATTTGCACCCAACTAAAATTGAACTCAGCAAAGTCATTGCTGAAGACATGCTTAAAAAAACAGGTGTACAAGGTCGTGTTCACTATAACGTAGGTGGTTCTCAAGCAATTGAAGATTCATTAAAGCTTGTACGTAACTTCTGCAAAGGCAAAAGCCGTATGTTTGCCTTCGAAGGTGGTTACCATGGCCGTACTTTAGGTGCATCTTCAATTACTTCAAGCTACCGCTACCGCCGCCGCTATGGTCATTTTGGTGAGCGTGCTCAGTTCATTCCATTCCCATATCCGTTCCGTCGTCCTAAAGGTATGACACCAGAAGAATATGCAGATAAGTTAGTTGCCGAATTCGCACGTCTTTTTGAAAATGAATACCACGGTGTGTGGGACCCTAAAGTTCGTGAAAGTGAATTTGCGGCTTTTTATATTGAAACAATTCAGGGTACTGGCGGTTACGTTATTCCACCGAAAAACTTCTATAAAGGCCTGAAAAAAGTTCTAGATGACCACGGTATTTTATTGGTTGTCGATGAAATCCAAATGGGCTTCTACCGTACCGGTAAACTTTGGTCTTTCGAACATTTCGATATTACGCCAGACGTTGTTGCATTTGGTAAAGCGTTGACCAACGGATTAAACCCACTTGCCGGTATTTGGGCAAAAGAAGAAATGATTAATCCTGAAACGTTCCCAGTGGGTTCAACTCACTCAACGTTTGCTTCTAACCCGCTTGGTACGGCAGTTGGTCTTGAAGTCATGAACATGTTGGCTGAAAAAGACTACGAAAAACAAATCATGGAAAGTGGTGCTTATTTCCTAGAAGGTCTAAAAGACTTGCAATCACGTCATCCAGAAATTGGTGATGTTGATGGATTAGGACTAGCATTACGTGCAGAAATTTGTCAGGCTGATGGCTTTACTCCAAACAAAGAATTGTTGGATAAAATGGTCGATATCGGTCTTTCAGGTACCCTTGAATACCAAGGTCAACAATGTGGTTTGGTGTTAGATGTAGGCGGTTATTACAAGAACGTAATTACATTCGCACCTTCACTAGAGATCTCAAGAGCCGAAATCGATCAAGCGATGGTATTACTTGACCAATTATTAGTTCGAGCTAAACGGGAAATATAAAATTAATTTATGACTATAAACCTGAATCAGTTAGAACCTCAGGCGGTGGTGGATGCTTTTTTAAAGCATCCACCTTTAAGTTTTCAGGTTCATTCGCCTAGCGATTTTTTACCTTATTTTTATACAGAGTTTGATTTATTAACGACTCTAGATACAGACCTTCTTAAAAAAATTAAATCATTACCAGGCTATCAAATCTGGGGAAAACTCCTTCATTTTAAAACGTGTTTTATCGGGACAACGGTCACAGAATACAGCTTATTACCTAATGGACTTCCTCTGGACTCAATAGCAGATTTTTTAAAAAATAATGACCAGAAAATTAAGTTAGGTATTATTAAAGATCTTCCTTTAGACTCACCTTTGCTCAGCGATCTTGAAAATAATTACAGTCAAACTTTTATTCAAGAAGCAGAAAAAAAAGGTTTTCTATCTGTAGAAGGACAAGCTTTAGCTTATGTTCCTATCGATTTTTTAAGCCGTGAAGAATATCTTTCTCGACTCTCTAAACCACGCCGTAAAAACTTTAAACGTAAACTCAAAAGTTTAAATGAATTAAACATTGAACAGTTATGTACGGGCGATGAACGCTTTAATGATCATGAGTTTAGAACATATTTATATGAACTCTATCTGGCCGTTTATCACCAAAGCGAAATACATTTTGACCTACTCAGCCCTGAGTTTTTTTCAGAAATTCTTCAAGATGTACACAGTGGCGGTAAAGTCTTTTTATATTGGGCAGATACAACCCTAGTCGGTTATAACATTTGTTATGAATACAAAGACAATCTGGTTGATAAATATATTGGTCTCAATTACCCGCTCGCAAAAGACTACAATTTATATTTTATTAGCTGGTTCGTAAATTTAGACTATGCCCTAGCCAACAACCTCAAATTTTACATCGCAGGCTGGACTGACCCTGAAGTCAAAGCTCAACTAGGGGCTAAATTTACATTTACTCGACATCTGGTATGGATACATTCACCTGCCTTACGTTTTATTTTAAAGAAATTACGTCCTTTATTTGAAGCAGATCATCAGTGGCATGTTAAACAGGAAACACGATCATGAGTTCAGTAAATAACAGAACACCTGTCGTTTTAAACTTTGATGATTCTGCTGGTGATCCTGATGATGCTGTACGCGTTGATCTCACCTCATGGCAAGAAATCATTCGCTTTGGTTGTAAATTAAAAGAGTTCGACGAGTTACGTACACATCTAAACCAACATTTACATTCAAAGTTGGGTTGTGTCCTGTTAGGTAGTGGTGATTATCACCATGTTACCCAGCTTTTACTGGAAAGATTGCCATCTGCTGAGCCAATTCATCTGATTGTCTGTGATAACCACCCTGACAATATGCGTTACCCTTTTGGTATTCACTGTGGCTCCTGGGTGTATTGGGCAAGTAAACTTCCACAAGTTGCCAGAATAGATGTACTTGGAATTAGCTCAAGTGATATTGGATGGCTACATGCAGTAGAAAACCATTGGTCACCGCTCTATAAAGGAAAGCTGCATTACTGGAGTATTCAGCAAAATGCATCATGGGTGCGTTTTACAGGCAAAAAGAAAGCATGGCAAAACTTCGATCATCCAGATGAGTTACTAACTGCATTTCTCACAGAAATAAAAGCATCGAACTTACCTGTTTATTTATCGATTGATAAGGATGTGCTGTCGAGCGAAGTCGTCATGACAAACTGGGATCAAGGTAAGTTTCTAGAGAAGCACTTACAGAGCTTGATTGAAGCGTGTAAGGGTCGATTAGTAGCTGCGGATATTACAGGTGACGTTTCAGCCTATCATTATAAAAACTACTTTAAACGGTTTTTAGCAGCTTCGGATGGGCAACAAGAACCGACTGCCGAAGAACTCTCAAACTGGCAATTAGAACAGAAAGCTCTGAACCTACGGTTAATTCATGCCATAGATTCAGCTTGGTCAGATCAATAAGAAAAATCCCACAAGCTGTGGGTTTTCTCTTAATTACTTCGCTGCGTTTACGCCAACGATAAATTGGCTACAATTCGAGCCTTCAGAAGCATTGCCTAACTGCTTTTCAGAAAACTTAAATTTTGATGCCACAGAAGCATAATCTTTCTTAAGGGTTTGACCTGTAAGCTCACCTAACTCTTTTACTTGTTCAGGCTTTAAAATCTCGTGTTTAACTGCTTGATTGACCATTACACATGCAGTGGTCATCGCATCATAACGTGCGGCAGTTTTCGAATAACCTAACGCACCGATCACACCACCAACAATTAAACCGACTACTACAGCCAAAGTTACATGCATTTTATTCATTTTAAATACCTAAAAATCAAACTAAAAACGAGCACTTTAAGAGTTTGTGCTCAAGTAGAATTAAGATAACTTCTTTTATTTGATATAAAAAGTTAGATTCTGTCAGATTTATTGATAGTTGAGTTGTCGTAAAGACATTACCATGCTCTCTGTAAGTATGGATGTTTACTCTTTCTATTCAATACATAAGAAATATCCGTGTTTGGACTTAAATTTAAAAATTAATCACATCATTTTTTGTTAGTTAGAATATTCCCATAAAAAAAAGTTTCCTCATATGAAAAAATAATTTTTCCTTTGTTAACTAGATAAACAATACAATCATCATCACTGGGATAAAAAAAATCACTCCATGCTTTTATAAGTATACTTGATGGAATAATTGCACAATTACTCCTTCCCCAAAAAAAAATTAATAATTCAGTTGGTTGCAATTTTTGAACAAAAAAATCTCTCGACTTATCATCTTCATCAAAATCCAAATCTTTTTTTTCAGCTAGTAAAAAATAATTTTCTTTAATTTCCATCAGGTTATTAAACGAAAATAAAGAATCCCAAAGTTTTTTTGACTCATCTTTTATCAAGAAAATAATTTTATATTTATCCTCATCTGATAAAGAACAATCAACTGAATTAAAACGCCATGTTATGGGATATTTCTTTTCATCAAAAATTAATGTTTGATTATTCATCATAAAAACACTCCACTCCCCAATCATTTAGTGCTACTATCTTTAATGTAATCACTAAATTTTACATATAGAATATTATACGGAGTTTAGATATCTTTTAATGATGCTCTAACCCTCTCCATCATAATAAACAGAAATACCCTGAAATATCAATCCACTCAATTCTACAGAAAAATTAAATTTCCCATTTTTTGACTTTATAATAATGCCATTATCAGTCTTTTTAACATTTAATTCTTTATAACCATTAAGCAACCACTCAGTTATCAAAACATCTCCGGTTATTTTCCCTTTAGTTTTAATAACAATAGTATTATAATCAACACCCCAAACTCCATATTTCTCAACAGAAATATCTGGTTCTTTATTCACATGAAATTCGATATCACAGTACCCTGACAAGTCAATACTAAATCTCCCTATTAAGATAGAGGAAGTTATATCACCAGAATACAATTTCTTTAAAAAAACATTATTAGTCATTTCATCAATAATCATAAATTAACTACCACCTTTAGGTTTAAAGGGCTTTGTTGCACAAAGCTATTCTTGAAGGCTTCTTCAGTAATATAATTTCCAGATGAAGAAGCCTACACCTAAAATCTATCGTACAACCAATTGGTCCTCGTATAACCAAGCTTTAATCAAGCGAGGAAATATTTCAATCTGGTTTGATCCTAAGACGCAATGGTATGCACAACCACAAGGCAAGCAAGGACGAAATCAAACTTATTCCGATACAGCGATTCAATGCTGTTTAATGATCAAATCTCTATTCCGTCTTTCTTTACGTATGGTTACTGGCTTTGTTCAAAGCCTGATTAAACTCTGTGGCTTGAATTGGACAGCACCAGATTACTCCACCCTTTGTAGACGACAAAAGCATATTGATATTGCGATAAGCTATCAGAAAAGTCATGATGGGTTACACCTACTTGTCGACTCTACGGGTTTAAAGTTTTTAGGTGAAGGCGAATGGAAGCGTAAAAAACATCAGCCTGAATACCGTCGGCAATGGCGTAAACTGCATATTGGTATAGATGCTGAAACACTGCAAATACGTGCCGTTCAGCTTACTACAAATAATGTCAGTGATTCACAAGTACTAGGTGATTTACTGGATCAAATTCCACTAGATGAGCGAATAGATTCTGTCTATACCGATGGCGCGTACGACACGAAGTGCTGCAGAAAAGTGATTTCAGATCGTCAAGCACATGCAGTAATTCCACCCAGAAAGAATGCCAAGCCCTGGAAAGATTCTAAAATAAGTTCAATAGAACGAAATGAGTTACTTCAAACGGTTAAACATTTAGGCAGAACCCTATGGAAAAAATGGTCGGGTTATCACCGTCGTAGTTTGGTGGAAACCAAGATGCATTGCATCAAATTATTAGGTGATAGGCTGACGGCAAGACATTTTCAAAGTCAGGTCAATGAAATTCATGCGCGTGTGGCAGTTCTGAATAGATTTACGGAATTAGGTAGACCTCGCACCCAAGTTGTGTCTTAAATTTGAATGGATTGGGGAGAACTCAGC
>NZ_JFWX01000053.1:0-22242 GCF_000588095.1 Acinetobacter sp. 1130196
GAAAGATTCTAAAATAAGTTCAATAGAACGAAATGAGTTACTTCAAACGGTTAAACATTTAGGCAGAACCCTATGGAAAAAATGGTCGGGTTATCACCGTCGTAGTTTGGTGGAAACCAAGATGCATTGCATCAAATTATTAGGTGATAGGCTGACGGCAAGACATTTTCAAAGTCAGGTCAATGAAATTCATGCGCGTGTGGCAGTTCTGAATAGATTTACGGAATTAGGTAGACCTCGCACCCAAGTTGTGTCTTAAATTTGAATGGATTGGGGAGAACTCAGCTTTTGAATGTTTATGCAACAAAGCCCAGAAGAAATGCAACGTTTAGGTTATTGATTCAGGGAAGAATAAAATGAACGCAATCGTATCAACTTCACAAAGCGCTGAAGAATATTTAGAACTTGGTTTACGTGACCAATGGCATCCGGTGTTAGCAAGTTGGGAAGTCGCTGCTAATCCGGTTGGGATTACCCGTTTAGGTGAAAACATTGTGGTTTGGCGTGATGCCGAAGGTCAGGTTCATGCACTTGAAGATCGCTGTCCACACCGCGGTGCTCGTCTTTCACTCGGCTGGAACTTGGGTGATCGAGTTGCTTGCTGGTATCACGGTGTTGAAGTTCGTGCCGATGGTGTGGTTGCCGATGTACCAGCCGTTCATGAATGCCCAATGACTGGAACCAAGTGTTTAAAGAGCTATCCGGTCATTGAACAGCATGGTGCTATCTTCATCTGGTTTGGGATTGATGCAAATGAACAACCCGCACCGCTTGAGTTCCCAGAACAACTGGCAAGCGAAGAGTGGAGTTCATTCCTTTGCCAAGCAGACTGGAAAGTAAACCATCAATATGCCATTGATAACGTCATGGACCCAATGCACGGTACATATTTGCACTGTACGTCACACTCAATGGCAGAAGGTGAACGTACCGCAGAGATGAAACACCGCACAACTGAAAATGGTTTTGTTTTTGAAAAAGAAGGCCAAACAGGTGTGAACTTTGACTGGGTTGAATATGGTTCGACTGGTGCAAGGTGGTTACGCCTTTCAATTCCTTACCGTAAACAGTTTGGTCCGGGTGGTGAATTCTGGATTGTGGGTTACGCAACGCCAATTGATGCCAACAATACCCGTGTATTTTTCTGGCGCTGCCGTAAGGTGAGTGGTTGGCAACGTAATGTATGGCGCTTCTTATATCGCAATCATTTAGAACAATTGCATTGGGATGTATTGGAACAAGACCGAATTATTTTAGAAAACCTTGCGCCAAATGCACGTGCACGAGAATTCTTATATCAACACGATGTTGGGCTTGCACGTTTACGCCGTTTAATGAAGAAAGAAGCTGAGAAGCAATTAAAGAAAATTGCTGCACTAAATGCATCAAACCGTATCGAGATGCAGGAAGAAGCTCATGGCTAATGTAGCGTTGTTGCAAGGCAAAAAAGTTTTAGTGACTGGTGCCGCACGTGGTTTAGGGCGAGATTTCGCTCAAGCCATTGCTGAGGCGGGCGCTGAAGTTGTAATGGCAGATATTTTATCTGACCTCGTGCAACAAGAAGCACAAGCCTTACAAAAACAAGGACTCAAGGTCCATGCAGTCACTGTTGACCTTGCCAATGCAGACTCTATTGAAAATGCTGTCGCAAAAAGCGTTGAACTGTTAAATGGTTTGGATGGTCTTGTGAACTGTGCAGCGCTTGCAACCAATGTGGGTGGAAAAAATATGATTGATTACGATCCTGAACTTTGGGATCGGGTTATGAATATTAATGTGAAAGGCACATGGTTAATTACAAAAGCGTGTATTCCACATTTAAAACAATCGGCTGCCGGCAAGATTATTAATGTTGCGTCAGATACAGCACTTTGGGGCGCACCGAACCTGATGGCTTATGTGGCGAGTAAAGGTGCAATTGTTGCCATGACACGTTCAATGGCAAGAGAGTTGGGTCAGTTCAATATCTGTGTCAATACTTTGTCTCCGGGGCTGACTCTGGTTGAAGCAACCGAGTATGTGCCACAGGAACGTCATGATTTATATGTCAACGGAAGAGCGATTCAACGCCAGCAACTTCCACAAGATTTAAATGGAACAGCATTGTATCTACTGTCGGATTTGTCCTCTTTTGTGACAGGTCAAAATATTCCGGTCAATGGCGGTTTTGTCTTTAACTAAGGAGTAGTCAAATGATTACAGGGATCGAGATTTTAAAGTTTGGAGTTGAAGATAGAGCCGCTTCAAACAAATTTTTGGCAGATTTTGGTTTAAGCCAAAGTACTTCAGATATTGAAGGTGCAGATTTATACCAGACTCAAAACGGCAGCAAGATTTATCTATTTAATTGTGATGATAACCGTTTGCCGCCTGCTATTGAGCAAGGTTCAACTTTACGTGAAGTCACTTGGGGTGTTGATAGTCTTCAAGACCTTGAAGACTTGGCAGCTCGTTTGGCCGATGTAGACGGTTTTAAACGTACTGAAAATACAGTTCAGTGTCTTGACCCAAATGGCATGACTATTCGTTTTGAACAAAGTTTTGTAAAAGAAGTACCAGAACTTAAAACGGAAGGCATTAACCAATACGGCAACATTCAACGTGTTAATGCAGCAAGTCCTGTTTATGAAAAAGGTCAACCTGTTGCGATTGGACATGTGGTGTTTTTCACACCGGATTTAGCAACTACTGAAAACTTCTATATTGAAAAAGTAGGCTTTCATTTATCTGATGCTTACAAAAATCGCGGTGCATTCTTACGTTGCCGCGGTGAAGGTTATCACCACGATTTATTCTTACTTAGCGTTCCAAATAAACCTGCTGGTCTAAATCACGTTGCGTTTGTTGTTCGTGATATTCATGAGGTGATTGGAGGCGGATTACATATGAACCGTTCAGAGTGGTCAACCTTTATTGGACCGGGACGTCATCCAATTTCTTCTGCTTATTTCTGGTACGTCAACTCACCATTGGGTGGTGCATTTGAATATTACACCAACGATGATTATTTGACTGAAGAATGGCAGCCACGTGTAGAAGAACATCGTCTAGAGCTTTTCACTGAGTGGGCGATTGAAGGTGGTCTTGATGACAAAACCCGCCGTCAGGTAAAGCCTGTGTAACAGGTATTGCTTTACAAGGAAGAAAGGCTATGGAAAAGATTGTAATTGTAGGGGCGGGGCAAGCTGCAGGTTGGGCAGTCAGCACCTTACGTCAAAATGGTTATGTGGGTGAAATTCATGTGGTCTCAAATGAAGATCAGGTGTTTTATGAGCGTCCGCCTCTGTCTAAGCAAGTACTTTCAAAAGAAGCAACGTATGAAAGTTTGAATCTGTTCTCCCCAGAACAGGTCCAAGAGTTCAACATTCAATGGCATAAACCAGAAATTGCAACAAAAGTCGATCGCGAGCAAAAGCAGGTTCATTTAGAAAGTGGTCAGATTTTGCCGTATGACAAATTGCTGATTGCAACTGGAAGCCGTGCACGTGTACCCGTCAATACATGGCAGTTCATTCCTAATGTTGTGACTTTACGAAATGTACGTGACTGTGAACGTCTGGCTGAAATTTTAAAGAATGCAAAAAATGTTGCTGTGATTGGCGGCGGCTGGATTGGTTTGGAAATCGCTGCAACCGCACGTAAGCAAGGCAAAGAGGTTCATATTTTTGAATATGGCGACCGTTTGTGTGCAAGAAGTGTGAGTCCGGAAGTTTCTGCATTTTTAAAAAATATGCATGAGACCCAAGGTACAAAAATTCATTTAGACAGCAAGAGCCTTCATTTGGTGGAAGCACCAGATCAAAAAGTTGAAGTGGTGAACCATCCTCAACATAGCCAGTTATTTGATTGTGTTGTAGTGGGTGCAGGTGCCGAAATTGCTAAAGAGTTAGGCGTGCATGCTGGGCTCGATGTGAAAGATGGCATTGTGGTGAATTGTTTTGGACAGACCTCAGATCAAGACATTTATGCCGCAGGTGATGTCGCGATTCATCCGGGCTTGGGTTATTGCATTCAGTCTTGGGCAAATGCACAAAATCAGGCGATTGCAGCTGCGAAATCAATGCTCGGAATTGAAACTGAATATACCGATATTCCTTGGCTCTGGTCTGATCAATACCACTTTAATATCCAGATTTTAGGAACGTATCAACCTGAAAAAACCAAAGAAATGGTGATTCGCCAAGGCGGTGAAGATCAGGTGAGCTATTTATATCTGGACCATGAAAATCGCTTGCTGAATATGATTGCCATTAATGACTCGAAGTTAATCAAGCTGGCAAAGCGTTGGATGCAAGCCAATACCGTTTTAGATCCAAAATTATTAGCAGATGCTGAATTTAATGTCATGAAGTTAAAACCGTAAACATTAAATCTGGTTCTCATTACCAAATCGAAGGAATGACACATGAGTAATGAAGAAAAAAGTGGATTAAAGCATTGGGTGCCTGCTTTTGTCCTTATGGTGTGTGTAGTACTGGCCTTTTTCGACAAGATCAGTATTGCGGTTTTATTTTCAGACCCCCATTTTCAAAGCTCGATGGGAATTGCTGAAGATAAAGCCAAGCTCGGATGGCTCATGACAAGCTTTTTACTTGCTTATGGGTTTTCATCAGTCTTTCTAAGCTTTTTAGGCGACATTTTTAACCCAAAGAAAATGCTGTTCTGGAGTGTGACCTCTTGGGGTTTACTCATGCTTTGCATGGGCTTTACCACCAGCTACTCAGGCATGTTGATTTTACGGGTTTTACTTGGTTTGGCAGAAGGTCCGCTATTTGCTTTGGCATACACCATTGTTAAACAGACTTACACAGACCGTCAGCAGGCACGTGCCTCAACCATGTTCTTACTGGGTACACCGATTGGTGCATTCCTTGGTTTCCCGATCACTGCAAATGTTTTAGCTCATCACGACTGGCACTCCACTTTTTTTGTGATGGCTGGTTTAACACTGATCGCTATTTTTAGCATTGTTTTTGGTTTACGTAACTTACAGCTCAAGAAAACTGTCGAAATTGAGGGCGAGAGTAAACGCACCAACTTCAAGGGTCACATTGCCAATACTAAATTGCTGCTCAGCAACAGCGCATTCTGGTTGGTTTGCCTCTTTAACATTGCATTGATGACTTATTTGTGGGGCTTAAACAGTTGGGTTCCTTCTTATCTTATGCAAGACAAAGGATTCAATCTCAAAGAGTTTGGGATGTATTCAAGCTTTCCATTCATCGCCATGTTAATTGGCGAGGTGGTGGGTGCGTTTTTATCTGACAAGTTAGGCCGCCGCGCTATTCAGGTATTTAGCGGTTTATTACTGGCGGGCATCTTCATGTATGTGATGGTCATTATGACCCAGCCATTATTGATTATTGCTGCCATGTCTTTAAGTGCGATGGCGTGGGGCTTTGGAGTAGCTGCGGTATTTGCTCTGCTTGCCCGAGTAACTACCTCAAATGTAGGGGCGACTGCGGGTGGAATATTTAACGGTTTAGGCAATTTTGCAAGTGCAATTGCGCCTGTTCTTATCGGTTACATCGTGATGCAAACACATAGTTTTAATTTGGGAATTACCTTCTTGGCTGCAGTCGCTGTCATTGGGTCGTTGTTCTTGGTTCCTCTTTTAAAACGTTATTAATTCACTGTATAGGAGTTTAAAAAATGACTACACAACAATTCGAAACGTGGAAACAGCCGGAAGGCGCTTCTTTAGAAGATTGGTTAAACACACGTATTGCTCGCTTTGAGACTCGTAAATATGACTTTGAGGCTTTGAAGTTTCAAGCCGATTACGACCCGAAATATCGTCGTGCTCAAATGCGCTATATGGGTACGGGTGCAACTGGTGTTGCAAATGACAGCAACACTGTACCTGCAGAGAACTTTACGTTTTCGACTATGGTGCTACCACCACAGTGTGAAGGTCCTTTGCACATTCACCACGACGTTGAAGAAGTTTTCTTTATGCTCCGCGGCGAAATTGATTTGTTTATTGAGCACAACGGCGAGAAATTCCAGACCCGTTTAAAAGAGCGTGATCTGATTTCAATTCCACCGGGGATCTACCGTGGTTTGTTTAACCCAGGTCAAGAAGATGCCTTGATGTGCGTGATGTTGGGAACAGGTAAACCAACAATTCCTAATTATCCACCAGAGCATCCATTGTCTCAAATCAAACGTTAATTGTTTGATGAAGTGAATGAAGGGAAAGAATTGAAAATGATGACACTCATTGAAAAGTTAGCAGAATTTCCGGTGAAAACGGTCAATGTTCAAGGCCAGCAGCAAGCCTATCGGGAAGCTGGTCAGGGCGAATACCTTGTGCTGTTGCATGGCATTAGTTCAGGTTCTGCTTCATGGGTAAACCAACTTGAAGTGCTGTCTCATCATTTTCATGTCATTGCCTGGGATGCACCGGGCTATGGCAAATCAGATGAACTTTTAACGGATCAACCGAATGCAACCGACTACGCAAAGCGTTTGGCAGCGTTATTCGATGTTTTAAAAATTAAAAAAGCGATTGTGGTCGGACACTCATTAGGCGCCTTACAGGCCAGTGCATTTGCTGCACTTTACCCAGAGCGAGTGGAACACTTGGTTGTTGCTAACTTAGCTCAAGGCTACCAACGTCACGATGAACAAACACAAATTCAGGTTTTTGAAAAAAGACCAAAAATGTTGAAAGAACTCGGTGCTAAAGGAATGGCCCAAAGCCGTGGACCTCATTTGATTTATAAACAAGAGCCACAAGCCTTAGCTTTAGTTTCAGAAGTGATGCAACAGTTGACCCTACAGGGTTTCACACATGCATCGTACTTACTGGCATATGACGAAATACGTAATTACTTAACCGATTTAAAAGTCCCATGCACAGTGATTGCAGGGCAGCAAGATCAAATCACTCCTGCGTTAGGTATACAAGAGCTTGCTCAGGAATTGCAGTTGGAACAGCGCTTCGTCATAGAAGATGCAGGACATTTAAGTTATGTCGACCAACCGCAAGCATTTAACCAAATTATGTTGACGATTCAGGAACAATCGTAAGAGAGATTAAGGATTATGAGCTTCCAAGTTGAAGGAAAAGTTGCAGTTGTTACCGGTGGCTCATCTGGGATTGGGCTGGCTGCTGTTGAAATACTGGTTGCAGAGGATGCAAAAGTTGCTTGGTGTGGTCGCGATGAAGAACGTTTAAATGCTTCTAAGCACTATATTTTAGAAAAATTTCCACATGCCAATATTTTTACCAAAGCATGTAATGTGTTGAAAAAAGAAGAAGTTCAGCAATTTGCCAAAGAGGTCAAACTCAATTTGGGCAATGTAGACATGCTCATTAACAATGCCGGGCAAGGTCGTGTTTCAAATTTTGAAAACACACAAGATGAAGACTGGATGAAAGAAATTGAACTGAAATATTTCAGTGTTTTACATCCGGTACGTGCTTTTCTTGACGACTTAAAACAGTCGGCAAATGCCTCAATTACCAATGTGAACTCGTTACTGGCATTGCAACCAGAACCGCACATGATTGCGACTTCATCTGCACGCGCTGCACTGTTGAATTTAACCCATTCTTTGGCGCATGAGTTTACTCAGTATGGCGTTCGTGTGAACTCGATTTTACTCGGTATGGTCGAATCTGCGCAGTGGAAACGCCGTTATGAGACCCGTTCAGATTTAAATCTGTCATGGGAAGAGTGGACAGGCAATATCGCAAAAAACCGTGGTATCCCAATGCAGCGTTTAGGCCGCCCGGAAGAGCCTGCACGTGCTTTAGTTTTCTTGGCATCACCATTGGCATCTTACACCACAGGTTCGGCAATAGATGTCTCAGGTGGTTTTAACAAACATTTATAAATATCAGGTGCTGTCATGAAAAAGTTGATGATGATTGGTTTTGGCGCAATGGCAGCAGAAGTGTATGCCCATTTGCCTCAAGATCTGCAACTCAAATGGATTGTAGTGCCATCTCGCAGCATTGAGAAAGTTCAATCACAAGTCTCATCTGACATTCAGGTGATTTCAGATATTGAGCAATGTGATGGTACGCCAGACTATGTCATTGAGGTGGCAGGTCAAGCAGCAGTGAAAGAGCATGCTCAAAAAGTTTTAGCGAAAGGCTGGACCATTGGACTGATTTCGGTGGGTACTTTGGCTGATAGTGAATTTTTGGTTCAGCTTAAGCAAACTGCCGAAAAAAATGATGCCCATCTGCATTTACTTGCAGGGGCTATCGCAGGTATTGACGGTATTTCTGCTGCTAAAGAAGGTGGCTTGCAAAAGGTCACTTATAAAGGCTGTAAAAGTCCAAAAAGTTGGAAGGGCAGTTATGCAGAGCAATTAGTCGATTTAGACCATGTTTCAGAACCTACGGTCTTTTTTACAGGAACTGCCCGTGAAGCTGCCATGAAATTTCCTGCCAACGCCAATGTTGCAGCAACCATTGCACTTGCAGGGCTTGGAATGGATGAAACCATGGTTGAGTTAACTGTTGATCCAACCATCAACAAAAATAAACACACCATTGTAGCAGAAGGTGGTTTTGGACAAATGACCATTGAACTGGTGGGAGTACCGTTGCCAAGTAACCCGAAAACATCAACTTTGGCTGCGCTTAGCGTGATTCGTGCTTGTCGCAATAGTGTAGAAGCAATACAGATTTAAGAAGGATTTGATCATGGCAAAGGAAATTTATATTGCGGGTGAATGGCGATTAGGCCGTGGTGCAGTCATTCAAAGCCTGTTTCCGGCAGATCAGTCGGTAAACGCTGAGCTTTCAACAGCAACGCTTGAAGATGTAAATGAAGCAATTGAAAAGGCAGATCAGGCTTGGCGTGAACCGAGCTGGAGAAACAGCTTGCCGCATGAGCGTGCACGTATTCTTTATAAAGTTGCAGACATTATTGAAGCGCGTGTAGATGAATTAGCGAAACTACAAACCCGCGATAATGGAAAGCCTTTAACCGAAACTCGTGGTTTAGTGATGAGCGCGGCGGCAACTGCACGCTATGTTGCTGCGGCATGTGAAACGTTGAATGATGAGCTCACCACTCAGCGTGCTCCAGACTTTATGACCATGAGTGTGCATGAACCAGTGGGCGTTGTGGCAGCCATTACCCCTTGGAACTCTCCAATTGCGAGTGAAGTTCAAAAGCTTGCTCCAGCTTTGGCAGCAGGAAATGCCGTGGTGTTAAAACCAGCAGAAGCAACTTCACTGATTGCTTTAGAGCTTGCCAAAATTTTTGAAGAAGCAGGTTTACCAAAAGGCTTACTCAGCGTGCTAGTTGGGCGCGGTTCTGTGATTGGTGATGCAATTGCTCAGCACCCATTGGTTCGTAAAATTTCTTTTACAGGTGGAACAACCACGGGTCGTCATTTGGCACACATTGCCGCAGATAAACTCATTACCACTTCGCTTGAGTTAGGTGGTAAGTCACCAACCATCGTTTTACCGGATGCAGATGTCGAACTGGCAGCTAAAGGTGTCGCGTACGGTATTTTTAGCTCGGCAGGCCAAGCGTGTATCGCAGGTTCTCGCTTATTTATTCATAGCAGTCTTTACGATCAGTTTTTAACGCGTTTGGTTCAAATTACTAAAGGCTTACGTGTGGGCCATCCAGAACAAGCTGGTGTGCATTTAGGACCACTGGTCAATGACAAGCATTTGCAGTCAGTTGATCGCTATGTACAGCTTGCCAAAAGCGAAGGTGGTCAAGTTCTGATTGGTGGTGAGGCACTTACGAATGGTGACTATGCCAAAGGAAGCTATTACTTACCAACGATTATTACGGGTTTAAATAACAGTGCTCAAACCTGTCAGGAAGAAATTTTTGGCCCTGTTTTAGTCGTTATGAAATATGACAATGAGCAAGATTTAATTGCCCAAGCCAATGACAGTTGTTTTGGTCTTGCCGCAGGTATCTGGACTGAAAGCTATCGCAAAGCTTGGCGAATTGCACGTGCTTTAGAAGTGGGAACGGTATGGATTAATACCTACAAAAAATTCTCGATTAGTGCGCCGTTTGGTGGCTTTAAAGACAGTGGGATTGGGCGCGAAAAAGGCCGTTTGGGCATTTTATCGTACATGCAACAAAAGAGTATTTATATGGGGCTGAATGAACAGCCCAACCCTTGGTGCGATTAATAAATTCAAGGACTGAAAACAAATTTTGAGGAACAGACATGACTGAACGTGTAAATGTAGGCGAAGCAATCGCAAGAGTATTAGAAGCGCACCAAGTTGATAGTATTTATGGTGTTATTTCCATCCACAATTTACCTATTGCTGATGCAGTTGGGCGCCGTGAAAAAATGCGCTTTGTTGCAGCACGTGGTGAAGCGGGTGCAGTCACCATGGCAGATGCACACTCACGTTTTAAAGGCTTAGGTGTAGCGCTGACCAGTACGGGTGCTGGGGCAGGTAATGCGGTGGGTTCACTGATTGAAGCAATGAATGCGAGTAGCCCTGTATTGCATTTAACTGGTCAGGTTGAGCGTGAATATCTTGACCGTGATGCAAGCTTCATTCATGAAACCAAAGACCAACTTACATTCTTACGAGCATCAAGCAAAGCGGCGTTCCGTATTACCAGCCCAGACAATGCTGTTGGTGTGATTCGTGAAGCCATCCGTGTAGCAACCACAGTTCCAATGGGACCGGTAAGTGTTGAGCTGCCGATTGATGTGCAGGCAGCAGAAATTGATTTGCCACTTAACTTAGGACCAGTCAAAGCACTTGAGTTACCACAGGCAGAGCAAGCAGAAATTGATCTTCTGGTAAACGAAATCAAAAAAGCAAAACGTCCGATTTTCTGGATTGGTGGTGGAACTTTAAATAGCGTTGCTGAAGTTAAAGCAATTGCAGATTTAGGTATTCCGGTTGTTTCATCGACTCATGCTCGTGGGGTTTTGCCAGATGATCATCCACGTAGTTTAGGTGCGTTCCATAACTCGGCAGGCGTTGAGCAATTATTAAAAGATGCTGACTTAATGGTTGTGTTGGGTTCTCGTTTACGTAGTAATGAAACCAAAACTTATTCGGTTGAATTCCCTGAAAACATTATTCAGGTGGATGCCAACCCAGTGGCTCAGCAACGTAATTACAAAATTCGTAACTTCATTTGTGGCGATGCCAAAGATGTCTTAACACGTGTGTTAGAACAACTTCAAGGTACTTCAAAAGTTGATGCCGATTACGATGCTGCTGTAGTGGCGGCTAAACAAGCTGCCATTGATGCACTGCGCAAGCAAATCGATCAGTATGCATTAATTTGTGATCACTTGCGTGCGGCTTTACCGCAAGACGGTATTTTTGTACGTGACATCACTATGTCGGGTAGTACATGGGGCAGTCGTTTATTCCCTGTACAAGCACCAAACCAAAACATCCACTCACTTGCGGGTGCAATTGGTTTAGGCCTTGCAACAGCAATCGGTGCTTCAGTTGCTAACCCTGACAAAAAAGTAATTGGTTTAGTCGGCGATGGCGGCTTAATGCTTGGCATTGGTGAAATTGCAACTATGGTACAAGAAAACACCAATATGGTCCTAATGATTATGAATGACGGTGGTTATGGCGTAATGCGTGGCATTCAAAATAACTACTTCGGTGGTCGCCAGTATTTCAACGAACTGCATACTCCAGACTACAAACTTCTTGGTGAATCAATGGGTGTGAAAAGCTGGAAAGTGGGTAGTGCAGAAGAGTTTAAAACGGTTATTCAAGAGGCTGTCGCTTTTGAAGGGCCAACAGTGATCGAGCTCGATATGAACTCGATTGGACCATTAAACTTCGCGGGTCCACCGCAAAAGAAACTGTATTAACCAGTTTGGATGGTTTAGTACATATGCGATGGGAGCTGCTAAGCCATCCTTTTTTTAGATAAATTTTTTTGTCTAAAAAACAATAAAAACGAAGTTTTACAGGTAAAACAAATAAAGTTCCAGCAGGACGCTGGAACTCAATCAAGGATGTAGAGATGAAAAAGACTTCATTGATCATGGCATTCATTGCGCAGCTTACGATGGGGGTAAGCGTCAATGCATTTGCAAAAGACTCATTGCTTGAATGGAAAAGTGATGACGGCACCGACTCATTAAAGTTAGGTGGGGTGGTTCGGTTAAATCAGCGCTATGAAGATTGGGAAGGCCCAAACCGCGGTTTCGGTAAGCTCTATTTTGATATTTTCAGAGTCGATTTAAAAGGTAAGTTTGATGATGCTTACATCAATGCCAGCTATCTATTTCAAGATCAGCAGAAAACATCTATTGAAAAGGCATACGTTGGCTATAACTTAAATGCCAATAACAGCATTGAAGCAGGTCTGGTTTATAAACCTTTTACAATTTATCCCTATCCGCAAAATGGCTGGACCTATCACATTCCATTCTTTTTAGGGTATGGAAATAACATTGCGCCGGGACTTAACTGGAATTATCACGACAAAGATTGGGATGTAAAACTCGGTTACTACCCGCAAATGTTAGAGACCAACTTGCGTTATTCACCTGAGAGTGCAACTTATGATGATTTGGCAGGAAATGCATTTCCATCTCAAAAAGCCTATCAAAATGAAAAGCGCAATCAAATCAATACCCGCATTGTTCGCAAGTTAGAAACCGATTTTGGTAAGCAGGAGTTTGGTGTTTCTGGCGCGATTGCACAGTTACATAACAAAGTGACCGATAAAGACGGCAAATATTATGCAGTCGGTTTACATACCGAAAACAACTACAATCGCTTTAATTTACAAAGTTCTGTCATTCACTATCAATATGATGCTAAAAACCCAGATGGTGTAAATAATGACATGACTTTAATGGGTAATAATGGCTTTACACCTGCTTATTTCATTGCTTCAGAAGGTACGATTGCCAGTTTAAACCTTGCTTATACGTTACCTGTGACCAATATGGGCAAACTAAAAGCCATTAAGTTTTATAATGACTATAGTTATCTCGATAAAAAACGTGATGATTGGTCAGATTCGCAAATGAACACTACAGGCATGATGTTTATTGCTTCGCCATTTATGGTTTGGGCAGACTATACGTGGGGTAAAAACTCCAACATTATTGGTGGCTCGACCAACTCAACAGGGTATACCTCTGCCACTTCACCTAACAGTGATAAATGGCTATACCGTATTAACTTTAATATCGGGTTTACTTTCTAAAGTAAGCAGTATTAAAAAACCACGCAATCGGCGTGGTTTTTTATTTAATAAGTGAAAATTTTTAATACCTGTTTTTTTCAAACTTATTCCAAAACACAAAGGCAGTTACAAAGGCCAAAATTGTTAGCGCGAAAATATAATACATCGCACCAATATCACTGTATTGACTGAGCCAATGAACTAAAGGTAGGGTCATACCACCAACAATTGCATAAGACAAATTATAAGAAAACGAAATGCCAGAGAAGCGAACAGGCGCGGGGAACATTTTAACCATACTGCTCGACACCATGCCGACAGTACCTGAGCATAGACCTAACAACATATATAAACCAAAAATGGTTGAATGTGCGGCATGACCTAAACTGTGATAAAAAACTGCCGCTGTAAGTGCCACAGCAAGCGCACCGATCATCATGACTTTGCCACAACCAAAACGGTCAGCAAAATAACCAGCCAAAATACAGCCGACCATTTGCATGATAATGGCTGCGCTTTGCATTTCAAAAGTCTGTGCACGATCAAAACCAAATGAACCAATCAACAAATTTGGCATGGCTAAAATCACTACCACCACACAGCCCGTTAAAAACCATGTAAATAACATGCCAATCGCAACCGCTGTTTTATGCGTTTTTAAGACTTGTTTTACAGGCATTTCTTTTGAAATTTCTTTACGTGCCTGCATGGCTTTAAATACAGGTGTTTCTTTTAAATACGTTCTTAAATAAAGTGCAACTAGACCAAAAATACCACCTGCAATAAAAGGTATACGCCAAGCCCAGTCATGGATTTGTGCTTCACTAAAATTCAGTGAAATCCATAAAGACATCAGTGCACCCAGTAAAATTCCTAAAGAAAGCCCAGCGGTGAGTAACCCATTTGCCAGTCCGATTTTTCTTTCAGGGACGTGTTCCGATACAAAGGTCCATGCAGCTGGAATTTCCCCCCCAATCGCAATCCCTTGCACCACACGCATAAGCAATAAAAGTAGAGGTGCCAAATATCCGATATTTTCAAAGGTGGGCAAAATCCCGATAAATAGGGTAGGCAGTGCCATCAGCAAAATTGAAAGTGAAAAGAGCTTCTTACGCCCGACCAAGTCACCAAAATGGGCCATGATAACCCCACCTAAAGGGCGGAAAAAGTAACCTGCTGCAAAAATGCCGTAAGTGTTGAGCATGGCCCAAAACGGACTAAGCGTACTTGGAAAAAAGAGGTCGGAAATGATTTTTGCGTAAAATACATAAATCACAAAATCGTAAAACTCTAAAGCGCCACCCAATGAAGAAAGGGCGAGGGTTCGTTTATCTTCTTTAGTGAGATAGTTCGCGTCCTGCAAAGTTAATTCCTGATCCATTTTTTACTTAGTTGTTGTAATTGAAGTTAGGATATTAATGGAAAAGTGAAATAAAAGTAAATGGAGGAAATTTGTTCTATAGGGATATGTGGATTTTACTTAGTAAGCTAAAAAAGCTTTAAAACAAAAAATGCTTTAGATGAAACAAAAACAGATGTCGGAATGACTTTTCTTTTGGCCTGTTCAGCGACACAATAAAACTTGTCATAGCCAGTTTAATGAGAGATTCAAAGGATGAGCGTAGTTTTACCTGTCGCGAAGCGCGGTGAAGATATTTTGAAATTAATCGCGGCTCCTGTTTCGGCAAATGAGCTAAACAGTAATTGGCTTTATCAGCTTGCTGACGCTATGCATGCAACAATGCTTGAGCGTAATGGGGTGGGGATTGCAGCACCGCAAGTTTATATCTCTAAACGCGTCATTATTGTGGCATCTCGACCAAATCCACGCTATCCGGATGCACCTGAAATGGATGCTGTGGTTATGGTAAATCCTGAAATTTTAGAGTTCTCAAACGAAGTTTGTTTAGGTGAAGAAGGCTGCTTAAGTGTGCCAGACGAACGTGGACAAGTTGAACGCGCAGAAATGGTTAAGGTGAAATACTTAACACTTCAGGGTGAGACGATTGAAAGCGTTTTTCATGGTTTTCCTGCTCGTATTGTTCAACATGAAATTGATCATTTAAATGGGATCTTGTTTGTAGAAAGAATAAGCTAACCATCTCTTTAAAGTTTTGAAAAACCTATAATGAGCTTGAAATGGAGAAGTTATAGGAATTACAATACTTATAGCGTGATATTTAAATCATTACAAAAGATATAATTTTAATATTATCAGCAGGTTGTGCTGAAATTTTGCGCGATGTTGTAAATCTCCTCATTTAAGGTTACTGACCATGAAAACCCCTCTCCCAGATTATTTGGCAAATGTTATAGAAGCCTGTGACGTCGATAATAGCGGTCATCTCGCCGATTATATTCCTGAGTTGGCAAATGCAAACCCAAATCGATTAGCTTTAGCAATGTCTACGGTAGATGGGGAAATTTATTCGGTCGGCGATGATGATGTTGAGTTCACCATACAATCGATTTCTAAACCTTTTGTATATGCCTACGTTTTGCAACAACTTGGCATTGATGCAGTACTCGCGAAAGTAGGGGTGGAGCCTTCAGGGGAAGCCTTTAATGAAATTTCATTGGGTAAAGACGGCCGACCAAAAAATCCAATGATTAACTCTGGCGCAATTACTGTACATTCCTTGATTCAGGTCAAACATGGTTTGCATAGCGCAGAAATTCTACGCCGTTTTATGAGCGAGCTTGCAGGCCGCGAATTAAGTTTTGATGAGTCTGTTTATGATTCGGAAGTCAAAACAGCCTACCGTAATCTTTCGATCGGTTATATGTTGCGAACGGTAGGGATTTTAGAAACTGACCCAGTCGATATTGTGAATGGGTACATTCGCCAATGTGCGATTATGGTTACAGTGAAAGACTTGGTACGTATGGGCAGTGTGCTTGCCAATGGTGGGGTCGACCCTAAAACTGGAAAGCGCTTACTAAATCGATCTGTGGTTAGACAAGTACTCAGTGTCATGATGAGCTGTGGTATGTATGATGCCGCGGGTGACTGGCTTTCAACTGTAGGTATTCCTGCTAAAAGTGGTGTAGCAGGTGGTATCTTGGGCGTGCTACCTGGTCAGGTCAGTATGGCTGCTTTTTCACCTCGACTAGATGAACATGGTCATAGTGTTCGAGGTATTGATATTTTAGAACGATTATCTCGTGACATGGGGTTACACCTCATGGAAGGAACACCTTCTGCACAAACCATTGTACAAAGCCATTATCGTACTGGAAAAGATGCATCATTGAGTGTGTATGTGCTGCGTGGTGTGTTGAAGTTTACTGAAGCTGAAATGTTATTGCGTATTTTACAAGACGAGACAATTGATCAAAGCACAATCGTCATTGATTTAACTCAGATTTCACTTATCCACGATGTGGGTAAACGTATGTTTTTAGAAGGCTTAGATCGTTTAATTGATGATGGACATACACTTGTTCTAGTCGATCCAGAACAGCGCCTAGATCATGCGAGAACTGGTAAAGACAGAGAACTTCATGTTTATCACGATTTCGATGATTTGCTCGAAAAGCATGACCTCCCTGCAAAAAAAAAGACTTATAGCGACATCGCGGCACTTCTAAATTGCTGAGGTGTTTTTCCTAGATGTCGCTTAAACATCGCACTGAACGCGCTGGGGTTTGTATACCCCAGTGACTCTGAAATTTGAGAAATAGATTCACCATTCGCGATTTTACTCAAGGCAAGTGCAATATGCATTTGCTGTATCCATGCCCGATAAGATAGCCCAGTTTCTTTCTGGAACATACGCATTAAAGTTCTAGAACTCGTGCCAATATCATCAGCCCAATCTGTTAAATCTTTTGAACTGTCAGGGGTATGTAATAACTCTTGGCAAATTTTTAAGAGTCTTTTGTCTTTCGGCCACGGAATCTGGATAGACAACAAATTGGCCCGATGTATTTCTTCAAAAATCAAAATTTGTAAAGAACGGGAAAGCTCTTGAGAGGTCGGTGTATTTGGAATTTCCTCTCGTTTAATTTCATTTAAACGTATTAAAAGTTCATGCAACAGGTTACTCACCCGAATAATAAAGCAATGTTGTCCCATTAGAGGGGCTGCATTTACTTCAACCAATGCCGTATTTAACTTCACGTGACTCAGTGAAATCACACTGTGCTCTACATGTGCTGGAATCCATAACGCACACATGGGTGGCACAATCCACACATTATTCGGTGTAAACACCTGAATAGTTCCAGTAGATGCATATAAAAACTGCGCACGTGTATGCGTATGGGTTGGGGTGATTTCTCGGTAAGAATGCTCGGAAGATAGCCCAATCACCAGTTCAGACAAATCGGACTGAATAAGAGAATCGGACATAAATTATCCTAGAAATTGTCACTTATACGATGATTATTGGAAGATAACTTTATAAGCGACAATTTACAATAAGCATCTCATTTAAAAATATTGGAGTTTTTCAGGTATGACGTCTTCAATACAATTGAAAGATGGTATTGCCAATACCGTTGCAAATGATCAGCCTCAAGGAATGATTATTAAAATTGTAGGCGCCGTGGCGGTTGCACATTTACTGAATGATTTAATTCAGGCGGTGTTACCAGCCATCTATCCAATGCTAAAAGCAAACTTTTCGCTGAGTTTTGCGGAGGTTGGCCTGATTTCGTTTGTATATCAAATTACAGGTTCTCTGCTACAGCCTTGGATTGGACTTTATACCGATAAACATCCAAAACCGTATCTTCTCCCACTCGGAATGGTCGTCACATTCTGCGGCATTATCTTGTTGGCATTTTCACCAAGTTTTGCTGTGTTGTTATGTGCATCTGCACTTATTGGAGTCGGGTCCGCAACCTTTCATCCAGAAGCTTCACGGGTAGCACGAATGGCATCGGGCGGGCGCTTCGGTACAGCTCAGTCGACTTTCCAAGTGGGCGGAAACACAGGTACTGCCATTGGCCCATTATTAGCAGCGTTATTAATTGTTCCATTTGGACAACATGCAGTTGCGGGCTTGGTGATATTTGCACTTTTAGCAATTTGGGTTTTATTTGGCGTAAGCCGTTGGACCGTGAGTCATGCTAAAAGTCAGGTAGTTGCGCGTGCTACCCAAGCACATACTAAATTGCATGGCCGTAAGCTCATTATCGCCTTGGGCACAATTAGTGTGTTGATGTTTGCCAAATTTACCTACATTGCGAGCATTAGTAACTACTTTACCTTTTACTTAATTCAAAAGTTCCATATCAGTATTCAAACAGCTCAATTACACCTATTTGCTTTTTTGGCGGCTGTGGCAGTAGGTACATTTGCTGGTGGCCCAATTGGCGATAAGATTGGCCGTAAAGCTGTGATTTGGGTTTCATTTGTTGGTATGGCGCCATTTGCATTAATGATGCCGTATGCAAACTTATTTTGGACAACAGTTTTTTCAATTATTGCTGGTTTGGTGTTGTCATCGGCTTTTGCAGCGATGGTGGTGTATGCGCAAGAAGCTGTTCCGGGCCGTGTGGGTATGATTGCGGGTTTAATGTTTGGCCTTATGTTTGGGGTAAGTGGTATTGCCGCAGCTGGGCTGGGGCATTTAGCGGATATTAACGGTATTGAATGGGTATTTGGTTTATGTTCATTGTTGCCATTACTTGGTTTTGCAACAGCACTTTTACCAAACACAAAGGTTAAATAAATGAAAAGACTCTCAGCCATATTCAACTGAGAGTCTTTTTAATATGCACATAGCCTCATTAAAAAGACTATTTTTGAACACCAAACTTAAATACAGTAACACTGTTATAAGTTTGATTTGGGTTTAAACGTGTAGACGGGAAAGCCGGTTGATTTGGGCTGTCTGGAAAATGCTGTGTTTCTAATGCTAGTGCGTCTGCTTGTCGGTAGAGTACGCCATTTGCGCCAACAATATTTCCGAGTAAATGATTGGCTGTATACATTTGGACACTTGGTTCAGTGGTTAAGACTTGCATGGTCCGTTTAGATTTTGGGTCAACCACAATCGCTGCAAGATTGAGTTTCCCTTGAGACTTTTGATTAATTACCCAAGTTTGGTCATAGCCATATCCATAGGCGAGTTGCTGATTATTTGCTCGAATATCTTTCACAATTGCTTTAGGCTTCCGAAAGTCAAAAGGCGTACCTGCAACTGAAGCAATTTCACCTGTTGGTAAAGAGTTTTGATCGGTTACTAATATACGGTCTGCATTGAGTTGGACAATATGATCGAGCACACCATAAGGATTATTGCCAGCGCCTGATAAATTGAAATAACTATGGTTGGTAAGGTTGACGACTGTAGGTTGATCAGTTTTGGCTTTATATTCAATCTTGAATTCATTTTGATCTGAAAGACTGTAGATTACTTCTACATCTAATTTTCCGGGAAAACCTTGATCACCATTTGGACTGGTTAACTTCAGAGAAGCTTTAACGGTTTCACCTTGAGAGACGAGGGGTTTAACTTGCCAAACACGTTTATCAAAACCAGGATTCCCGCTATGTAATGAGTTCGGGCCATTATTTTTTTCGAGGTTATACGTTTTTCCATCTAAGCTAAATTTAGCATTACCAATCCGGTTCGCATAACGACCAATCAAACCACCAAAATGAATGCCTTCCTTGGTATCAGTGACTTCATAGCCTTTTAAGTCATCAAAGCCCAAAACAATATTATTTTGTTTGCCTTGTGCATCGGGAGTCAAAATCTGGGTAATTACACCACCGAAACTAATAAAAGATACCGAGACTCCTTTGTTATTGCTCATGGTATAGAGTTCAACTTTTTGACCGTCTTGAGTCGTGCCATATGGCTTTACATTTAAGGTTGCTGCATTTGCCAGTTGTGCAAAGCTGTAAATCGTAACACCTAAAATTACTAGTTTTTTCATGCTTATACTCTATTTTTTAATAGTTAGATTGCATGAATATAAGATTGATTTTTCGTCTTTTTAAAGAGGTTTTTATTATATATAGTGTTAATGAGGATTAGCGCTGTTAACTCTAACTATTGAACAAACTGGCCCTAGTCCTATTAATAAAACTCAGCGGTAAGCTATTTTTATGACTCATTCTGTCTCAGTTTTAAAATTTTCACTTGCTCTTAATGGCTTGTCATTTGATTTAGACAACCAGCACATTCAACTTGAACTGGGTTTGGGTTTTATTAATTCAAAAAGTATCAGCAATGGCGTTGTTGATGAGCTTGCGGTTGAAAAGATGATTTATTTTATTGAAGAAATCATCGAGTCTCAGCCCCTCAGAAATTTAAAGATAAGTGGGGTAGTTGTTACGGCTGATACCGCCATGGCACAACTCAGTGAGTTATTTTTTAGTGCTAAAAAGCAAATCAGCCGTATTGAGCTTGAGCATGGATTTAATGATTTTATTGAGCGTTTAAGCTACTACACAAACCAAGTGGCTCGAGATCAGGTTTATGTTTTTACCTACTTTGTATTTGTTCGAGAGATGATGCATCACTTAAGAGTTGAGGAAATTCAGATCATTTAAGAAATCACTTTCTCAATCTGCTAACTCATCATGAATCCAGTTTAAAAACAGTTCAATTTTAGGAATAAATTGATGCGTTCGAGGATATACCAAATGATGAGCAGAAATAGGAATCGATAGTTCATCTGCAAAAACTCTAACCAACTTTCCTGAGTCCAAATAATTTTGAGTGAGTAAATTACTTTCCAAAACAAATCCTAGTCCATGCATAGCTGCTTCAAATATCGAGTTTTTTAAAACTAAAAATTATGATAGAGACTTGGAAGGTTGATTTTATCTTTTTTTCAAAATAAATAATTGAATTTAATGGTATTAATATTTGTAATTGATGATAATATCTGTAGGGATTTAAAAAACAAAAAATTAATATGAGGATCTTATGAGTTATAAACTAATCAAAATAAGTGTATTAAGTACTATTTTTTTAATTGGTTGTGGGGAGGAGTCCAAAAGAGAAGAAAATGAGTATGAAAAAAATATGCTTACAATCGAAGCTGAAAATTTTAATGATAAAGTTAACTTGAATGTAAAAGAAGAGGAATATAGCTTAATAGCCCAAGGAAATAGCTCAGATGTAACTCTCTATTTTAACAAACCCGATAAAACGGACCTTCCTATTTATGGTGAATTACAGCTTTTGGCTGAAAGTAATAAGGCACGTTTTGCCTCACTTGCTTGGATAAATAAATATAATGATATGAGTGTTTTATTTTGTATAAATTATGAAGACTGTTCAGATAATACGGAATATAGTTTTGATAATGATAAGACCTCTTGCGAAAGTCGTTATTGCAAGTTCATCCGATTTACCAGTGCAGCGATTAAGTTAATGCGTAAACCGAATCTTTTCCGTCTATTTCGATAGCGTTCACTTAATATTCTAAATGTTTTCAATTGACTATTAATATGTTCGATCACAACTCGTATTTTTCCAATCATTTTATTGTACTTTTTCTCAACATCAAATAAGGGTAAATTCTTCTTTTTCTTTATTGGCATCAATAATTTAAAGCCATCTTGCTCTAATCCGTAGTACCCTAAATCGGTCATAACATATTTACAATGTTTGAATTTTTTAACCGTTCTTCTTGCCAATTTAATGTCATGCTGACTGCCATTCGATATATCTAGCCCTATGATTTGTTTGCTGTTCGGATGATAGATCACTTGTGCTTTTAGCGTATGTTTCTTCTTTTTACCACTGTAGAACTTACTCTGATTTTTTTTTCGGACGTTCTATTGAACATTCTGTCGCATCAATAATGACCCAGTTAAACTGTTCGTCTGCTGTGGTAATGCTTCGTTTTGGCAGAGTAAACCGTCTTGATTTCATCAATGCATCTTCAACCTTTTTAATGGTTCGATTCACATTACTTTCAGCGATATGGTAATTTGCAGCCAACTCCAATTGAGTGCTGTAATTCCGTAAGTAATTGAGTGTTAATAATAATTGATCCTCTATAGCTAAAGTATGAGGACGCCCAGATTTCTTTTTAAGTGATTCTACTTCTTTTAAAACTTCGATCATTTCACTAAAAACTGGTCGAGGTACACCAACCAAGCGCTGGAATTCAGAATCTGAAAAAC
>NZ_JFWX01000054.1:0-21790 GCF_000588095.1 Acinetobacter sp. 1130196
AGTCGTATTAGTTGCCAATAGCCAAGGTAAAATTTTAGGCGCGACTTTAGGTAACGATGTGAATTTACGGGACTTTGAAGGCCGTAGTGCCTTACTGTTGAGTAAAGCGAAAGATAACAATGCATCTTGTGCGATTGGCCCATTTATTCGACTTTTTGACCATACTTTTACTTTAAATGATATTCGTACTTGCGATGTTGAACTGCAAATTCAAGGCACCGATAACTTTGTGTTAAATGGTGTGAGTTCTATGTCGCAAATTAGCCGAGATCCTGAAGATTTAATTCAACAAACTCTTAATGAAAACCATCAATATCCAGACGGTTTTGTTTTGTTCTTGGGTACTTTATTTGCACCTACTCAAGATCGAGAACAAGCTGGGGCTGGCTTTACCCATAAAGTCGGAGATGTCGTCCGTATTCATTCACCTAAACTTGGTACTTTGTACAACACGGTTATGACCAGTGACAAAGCAACGCCGTGGAATTTTGGAATAAATGCTTTGATGCGTAATTTGAAGCAGCGTGAATTACTATAATTTTCACGTATTATCGATCGATTGAATTGCAAGATTCATCTCGTAAATAAACTAAATTTCAAAAAGTATGAGTGAAAGGATCAAAAAATGAATGATCAAAATAAACGGATTTTTTTACGTAGCCAAGAATGGTTTGATGATCCTGAACATGCCGACATGACCGCTTTATATGTTGAGCGTTACATGAATTATGGTTTGACCCGTGCCGAGTTACAATCAGGTCGCCCGATCATTGGAATTGCACAAACGGGGAGTGATTTGACCCCATGTAACCGTCATCACAAAGAACTTGCTGAACGCGTTAAAGCGGGTATTCGAGACGCAGGCGGTATTCCAATGGAATTCCCCGTCCACCCGATTGCAGAACAAACCCGTCGTCCAACTGCTGCACTTGACCGAAACTTGGCCTATTTAGGTTTGGTTGAAATCTTGCATGGTTATCCGCTTGATGGTGTGGTGCTGACCACTGGCTGCGACAAAACTACTCCTGCATGTTTAATGGCAGCAGCCACAACAGATATACCTGCAATTGTGTTGTCTGGTGGGCCAATGCTAGATGGTCATTTTAAAGGTGAATTAATTGGCTCCGGCACTGTGCTTTGGCATGCGCGTAATTTACTTGCGACTGGTGAAATTGACTATGAAGGGTTCATGGAAATGACCACTTCTGCTTCACCTTCGGTCGGGCATTGCAACACCATGGGCACTGCACTTTCTATGAATGCATTAGCAGAAGCATTGGGTATGTCTTTACCGACATGTGCAAGCATTCCGGCACCTTATCGCGAACGTGGGCAAATGGCCTATATGACCGGTAAAAGAATATGTGAAATGGTTCTAGAAGATTTACGCCCATCTAAAATCATGAACAAACAATCATTTGAAAATGCCATAGCGGTAGCCTCAGCATTAGGTGCATCAAGTAACTGCCCTCCTCATTTAATTGCAATTGCTCGTCATATGGGCATTGAGCTGAGTTTAGAAGACTGGCAACGCGTTGGAGAAAACATTCCGCTCATTGTGAACTGCATGCCGGCGGGTAAATATTTGGGTGAAGGTTTTCACCGTGCCGGCGGGGTTCCTGCGGTTTTACATGAATTACAAAAAGCGGGCGTTTTACATGAAGACTGTGCATCAGTCAGCGGTAAAACAATTGGAGAAATTGCTAAAAATGCAAAAACCTCAAATGCAGATGTCATTTTCCCTTATGAACAACCTCTTAAACATGGTGCCGGTTTCATTGTGCTCAGTGGCAACTTCTTTGACAGTGCCATTATGAAAATGTCTGTGGTGGGCGAAGCATTTAAAAAAACCTATTTATCAGATCCAAACAATGAAAATAGCTTCGAGGCACGTGCAATCGTTTTTGAAGGTCCCGAAGACTATCACGCACGTATCAATGACCCTGCCTTAAACATTGATGAACATTGTATTTTGGTTATTCGTGGCGCAGGTACAGTAGGTTATCCGGGTAGTGCTGAAGTCGTCAATATGGCTCCTCCAGCGGAGTTGATAAAAAAAGGGATTGATTCACTGCCTTGCTTAGGAGATGGCCGCCAAAGCGGAACTTCTGCCAGCCCATCTATTCTTAATATGTCACCCGAAGCGGCTGTAGGCGGTGGAATTGCCTTACTTAAAACCAATGACCGTTTACGTATTGATTTAAATAAACGTTCTGTCAACGTGCTCATTTCTGACGAAGAGTTAGAACAACGCCGCCGTGAATGGAAGCCAACGGTCTCTGCCTCTCAAACACCTTGGCAAGAAATGTATCGCAACATGGTAGGTCAATTATCGACTGGTGGTTGTTTGGAACCTGCAACTTTATATATGCGAGTCGTAAACCAAGACAACCTTCCAAGACACTCTCATTAATTTCAGGATATTTGTTATGACCATTATCGGACACAACTTTATTGGCGGTACACGTAGCGCACAAGGTACAACCTTATTAAAAAGCATTCATGCTACGACAGGTGAGGCTTTGCCTTATGAGTTTCACCATGCAACCGAGCAAGAGGTTAATCAGGCCTGTGAGGCAGCAAGTCAAGCGTTTAAGACTTACCGTCATACATCTCCTGAACAGCGTGCTGTTTTTCTAGAAAATATTGCCGATGAACTCGATGCATTGGGTACAGATTTTCTTGAAATCGTGTCACAGGAAACCGCTTTGCCACTTGCACGCTTACAAGGTGAACGTGCCCGTACCAGTGGACAAATGCGTTTGTTTGCCAAAGTGCTGCGACGTGGTGACTTTTTAGGTGCCCGTATTGATACTGCTTTACCTGAGCGCCAGCCTTTACCTCGCCCAGACCTGCGCCAGATTAAAATCGGTGTAGGCCCTGTTGCAGTCTTTGGGGCAAGTAACTTTCCTTTAGCATTCTCAACTGCGGGTGGTGACACTGCTTCGGCACTAGCGGCTGGCTGTTCGGTGGTAGTAAAAGCCCATAGTGGACATATGGCCACAGCAGACTTTGTAGCTCAGGCAATTGAGCGTGCGGTCGAAAAATCAAATATGCCAAAAGGTGTGTTTAACATGATTTATGGTAATGGCGTAGGTGAACCTTTAGTGAAGCATCCTTTAATTCAGGCTGTGGGTTTTACAGGTTCACTGCGTGGCGGACGAGCTTTATGTGACATGGCCGCAGCCCGTCCACAACCGATTCCTGTGTTTGCTGAAATGAGCAGCATTAACCCAATGCTGATGTTGCCTGAAGCCTTAAAAAACCGTGGTGAAAAAATTGCACAGGACTTGGCAGATTCAGTGGTTTTAGGCTGTGGTCAGTTCTGTACCAATCCGGGTTTAATTTTAGGTATTAAATCAGCTGAATTTAGCCAGCTCATTAGCAACCTGACTGAAATTATGGGCGCTAAGCCTGCACAAACTATGCTGAATGCCGGCACCTTAAAAAGTTATACCGCTGGTCTTGAGCACTTAACCCAGCATCAAGGTATTAAGCATTTGGCAGGTCAAACTCAACAAGGCAATCAGGCACAGCCTCAACTGTTTAAAGCGGATGTTGAGCTTTTACTGGCGGGGGACCAGCTTTTACAGGAAGAAATCTTTGGGCCAACCACAGTCATTATTGAAGTTGAAGATAAAGCCCAACTCATTCAGGCGCTACAAAGCATGAATGGTCAACTGACTGCGACTTTAATTGCCGATGAAGCTGACTTAACCAAGTTTGCAGATGTAGTACCAGTTTTAGAGGAAAAAGCAGGTCGATTACTTATAAATGGCTACCCAACGGGTGTTGAGGTCTGTGATGCGATGGTACACGGCGGGCCATACCCAGCCACTTCAGATGCAAGAGGCACCTCAGTTGGAACCTTGGCCATTGACCGTTACTTAAGACCTGTGTGTTACCAAAACTATCCGCAAAGTTTATTGCCAGAAGCTTTAAAAGACAGCAACCCGTTGCAGATTTTAAGACTGGTCAATGGTGAGATGACTAGAGAAGCGATCTAAAAAATAAAAGAGACCATATGTTGGTCTCTTTTTTATCGATATTCAAATCTTACGTATATAATATAAATTGCCAAATTAACTTGGTTTGTAATTGATATTTTTTAAAAATAAATCAACCGCGTAATCAACCCAAGCACTAATTTCATCGGTTGATATTAAATAATCAGGATGAGTCAAACACTTTAGATGAGCATCACTTCTTAAGAGTGATAAAAATATATTTGCTGCGACTTCCGAAGAGGAAGTTAACTCAATTTCTCCTTGTTTAACCGACTTTTCAAGATAACCCGCAATAATATTTGCCAGACGTTGTGGCCCCACTTCAAAGAACTTTTCAGATAATTCTGGGAATCTTACGGCTTCTGCAATACAGATTCTAAAGAATGCCAAACCCGAATGCGATAAAATAAAACACAAATAAGTTTTCCCAATTTCGGTTAAAGCTGAACGTAAGTTTTTGGCCTTTGTTTCAACCAATATAATTTGTTCTTGCATATTGGCACATTTGCGCTCAATGACGGCAGCAAACATCGCTTCTTTATTTTTAAAACAACCATACATGGTTGCTTTTGAAACACCTGCTTCTTTTTGAATCATATCTGTGGTTGTGCCACTAAATCCGTGGATCAGAAAAAACTTTGTTGCTGCATCTAGAATTTTTTGATCTTTCTCTTTGGTTTTAGTGCAATCTGACATACGAACCTACAAATATATTTAGCAATTTCATTCTTAGTGTAACTCATCGAAAAGTTCAAAATCGAGAATTGACGTAATTTTAATAAGATAGTAGAGTACCGATCGGTACAGTTGAGCTTAAGATTTGCCCTGTTCGGTGCAATAAGCTCATTTTAAAATTTAAGGTAAAAGATGAATATACGACCACTCATCGGTTTGGCAGGTGCAATTTTTGCAGCCATGACTGTCGAATTTAATAACCGAATTAGCAGCATTACCTTGGTCGATATTCGCGGTGCAATGGGCATTAGTGTCGACGCTGGTTATTGGGTCAGCAGTATTTATGCCAGTGCCATGATTATTGGCATGATCCTGTCCACCAGTTGGGCCGTTATTTTTTCCATGCGTCGGGTTCTTCTTTTTGCGATAGGACTTTGCCTATTCTCTAGCGTTTTAATTCCTTTTAGCCCAAATATCGAAATATTTTATTTATTACGGGGCTTGCAAGGACTCGCCAATGGTTTAACCATTCCTTTACTTATGGCCTGTGCACTTAGATTCCTAGGACCTGAAATTCGTCTATGGGGTTTGGCCTGCTATGCATTAACAGCAACTTTTTTCCCCAACTTAAGTGCTGCACTTGCTGCCTTTTATTTAGATGTGATTGGTTGGAAGATGATATTTTTCCAAACCATTCCTTTTTGTGCTTTAAGTGCTGCGTTGGTTTACTTCGGTATTCCGCAAGATCCATTAAATTACTTAAGAATAAAAACTTATGATTGGACTGGTGCGATTCTAGCCATTATTGGCTTTGCAAGCTTAAGTACCATGCTTTTGCATGGCAATCATTTGGACTGGTTTAATTCAAAATTGATTTGTGTTTTGGCTTTAATGAGTGCCATTACCCTACCTTTATTTTTAATACATGAATGGCGCTATCCAACACCATTAATTAAACCGCAAATGCTCGAAATACGAAATTTTGGCTATGCTGTTATTGCACTGTTTTGCTTTGTGATTATTGGTATGTCGACCAGTACATTACCCCTTAATTACTTAAGTGCTGTCCATGGTTATAAGCCCACTCAAACCATGTGGATTGGCTTACAAATTGCCGCATTACAGTTTATCTATATTCCAATTGTTATTAAGGTTTTAAACCAAGCTTGGGTTGATAGCCGCTATGTACATGGATTTGGTTTACTTTTGGTGATGGTTGGCTGCTTAGGTGCAAGTCAACTTGATACCACTTGGAACCAAGACCAATTCTATTTTTGGCATGCAATCTCATGTTTAGGACAAACCTGTGTAGTGCTTTCGCTCCTCATGATGGGGACAAATAGTGTCCACCCAACTATGGCAATCTATGCTTCGCCTATGATTAATACCCCGCGTGCTATTAGCGGCGTACTCGGTGTGTGCCTGTTGGACTGGGTCAATCGAGTACGTGGTGAATACCATTCAACACGACTGATTGAAAATACCGCACAACATGTTTTTCAAAATATTCAAAGCCCTGTTATTAATCCTCTTCCCCCGCCTGTGCTAAGTGCAGATAGTACCGAACGTGTTTCCGGTGGTTTATCTGCCTTAAATTCTGCGATTCAGGCACAGCAATCAGTGTTAGTCATTAGCGATCAATATCTGATTTTAGCGGGACTTACTGCAATTTTATTTATCGTTATGCTGATTTTGCCAGTTAGAACTTATCCACCACGCATTGCTCTCATTAAGTTAATGAATAGTCATAACTCAGGAAAATCTTTATGAGTACTCTCGAAGCCCAAGATCACTCCACGACCGAGTCACCCAAGTTAACAAAGGTGCAATATCTTAAAAAACACTGGGTTATGGTTATCGCATTTATTATCGTTCTAGTTTCCATTTTATGGATTTTAAAACTTATATTTTTACCGTCTTCAGTTGTTAAAACTGACGATGCACGGGTGGATGTCGAGTACTCAACCATTGCCCCTAAAGTGTCGGGCAATATCGAAGAAGTTTATATCAAAGACCACCAGACCGTAAAAAAAGGCCAGCTTTTGGCTCGTATTGATCCACGCGATTATCAAGCAGCTTTGGCTGAGGCAGAATCTAATTATGCCAAAGCGCAAGCCGACCTAAATGAAGCAATGCTAGCAGTAGAAAGACAACCGACTGTTATTCGAGAAACTGAAGCACAGCTTAGAAAAGTTGAAGCCGGAATTAAACTTACCAAAGATAATACCGCGCGTTATGAGCAGTTACAGGCACTCGGTGCAGAGTCTAGATTGATTACGCAACAGTCAAAAACCACATTAACCGAGCAATATGCTGACTTAGACAGCAGTAAAGAAAAAGTCACTGATGCGCAGTATCAGCTCAACCAATATAAAATTCAGGTTCAAGCTAAACAAGCTGCTTTGAAACAAGCTCAAGCGGCACTTGATAAAGCTAAACTCAATCTGAGCTATACAGAAGTTCGAGCGCCTATTGATGGCATGATTGGGCAAAAGTCTGCAAATGTGGGCAACTTTGTTGGCGCAGGTAATCCACTCATGGTGGTTGTGCCTTTAGATCAGGTTTATGTAGAAGCAAACTTCCGTGAAATTGAGCTAAAACAAATAAAAATTGGACAGCCTGTCACTGTGTATGTCGATGCTTATAATGTTGAGTTAAAAGGTGTGGTAGATAGTTTCTCACCATCGACTGGTGCATTCTTCTCGCCAATTTCAGCGACCAACGCAACCGGTAACTTTACCAAGATTGTTCAGCGTCTTCCTTTACGAATCAAGCTCCTTGAGAACCAACCGGATATTAAATTGTTGCGTCCTGGTCTATCTGTTGTGGTTTCTGTAGATACGACTAAATAGTTAGTCTAAACCTTGGAATATGAAAGAAAAAAAGAGACCTTTTATGGTCTCTTTTTTAATGATGAGTTTTAAAAAGTCTTTAAAACTTTTTGGTGTAGTTTACAAAAAAGCGATCTTCACCAAAGTCATTGCCATGTTTAACGTTGTAATCAATCCGAATATATTGTAGAGCAAGACCTTTTAAGAAAGGCTGCTGAAATGCATAGTTTAAAATCACATTCGACTCAGTTTCATGGTTTTTCTCGCCATTGGCTGCTCTAAAATCATTTCCGTAAACATATTTCACCATCGCATTTAAGCCCGGCACGTAATCTTTAAAGTCATAGCCGTACATCACATGGTAAGACTTTTCATCTTTTTTAAAAAATCCCGTGGCATTCCAGTTAATGAAGTAGGTCTCTGGCAAAAAGCCGTCTGGTAAGGGGTATGCCGATTCACCGATAATTTGTTGGTAACCCAAGCCAAAGGTATGGTTTTTTACTTTAACTGTTTCTAGTACTCCAATGTTTTGCGCATCAATATTAAAAGTATTGCCGTCATTTTTTGCATTGAAGTACTTAAACTTAGAAGTAAGCGCAAAGTTAGGTTGTTTCCAACTATGCTCAAGTCCTACATAGTGCTTGTTGTAGAGGTCTTCTAAATTGCCAAAATAATATTCGCCCTTTAAAGACGGCGTAAATTGATAGCGCAGGTCAATGTAGTTCAAACCATCAGATTCTTTGGTAATTCCATTGGATGTGAAAGAAAACTTTTTAAAGTCTTCTTCGTTTCGTGGAGACACTTTTTCCACTCGTCCAATTTCGGCATAAAGCTGATCTGAAAGTTGTGACTTTAAGTTGGTTCCCCAATAAGAGGCAAGCAATTGTCGGCTTGCATCCACAGCCGTTACGGGTAAATCTAACCAGAGTTCACCGACACTTAAAAGTGTTTTGTCATAGCCCAGCTTTAAAGTCGCGCCGTATTTTAAATAGTCTGAAGCCTGAGATTGTGTTTCCTTATTAAAAGGCAAAACCGTGTCCGCAACATGTTTGTCTGAACTTAAGCGTACAGCGTATTGAACAGAAGCATCGGCACCAATCGTAATGGGTTTGTCTGCTATAACTAATGGAGTATCATGCATTTTCGATTTATAAAATAATGATGCTGCCTGAGACCAACTGCCAGTATCTTTAAGTGCATCATTATCAAAATCGCGGTTGATATAGGCGTTTTTTAAAGTGAATTTCCACTCATCTTCACTTTGTTGAGTAGTATCTGCTGCCCACAACACTGAATGACCACTACAGATAAATAAAAGGGTAGAAAACTTTAAATATGGTGTTTTTAAATATTTCATGAAACAAATCATCCTTTAACTATTGTCTGCGCCATCCTTTGGCACAGACATATATTTTCGGTGGAATCGTGTTATCTCAATTTGAAGCGACTAAAAGTTGAGAGCGATTTTTCTTTAAACGTTTAATGAGTAACAACGAAACCGCAGCACAAAATGCTGGTACCGCTAAAATGCTTAAAATTTCAAAACTGGAGAGATTTAATGACATTAACCAGCCGCCCATAATTGATCCCACAATCGATCCTGAGCGCCCTACTGCATTGGCCCAACTTACCCCTGTTGCACGGCAATGTGTTGGATAAAAACCAGATGCAAAAGCGTTTGCTCCCACTTGCGAACCACTAATTCCTGCACCTACCCCAAACATGGCAAACATCAATAAAGCCGTATTTGCCTGTTCAATTCCAAACCCCAAACAAATCAGGAACAATCCGCCAAAAACATAAGCCGTACTTAAAATTTTGGTTGCATCCATCTTATCCATTAGTAAGCCCAAGACAATGGCACCAATGGTTCCCCCTATTTGGAAAATTGAAGTCAGCCATGACGCGTTGGATAAATTAAAGCCCTCATTGGTCAGTAAAGTAGGCATCCAACTTGAAATCATATAAATAATGAGAAGGCTCATAAAAAAGGTAAACCAAATCAAAAAAGTGCCTAGAGCAAAGCCTTTATTAAACAAATCTTTCAAACGTGATTTTTCGACTTCATTAACTGTTGGCACCAAAGTCGGTATGCTATTTAAATGCGGTGCGATACGGTGAATAATCTTTTCGATTTTCTCGGTGCTCTTCTTTTTAAGTACTAAAAATCGAATAGATTCAGGTAATAAAAAATATAAGAAAGGTACTGTCGCTAAAGGCAATACTCCCCCAATGAGCAAAATACCGTGCCAACCAATATGAGGAAGTAGCTGAGCCGAAAAAATACCACCAAGAGCGGAACCCACAGTAAAGCCACAGAACATCATCGTTACAAGATTAGAGCGACGAGAAGTAGGTGCATATTCAGAGGTTAAAGTAATTGCATTGGGTAAAGCCCCACCTAAACCCAAACCAGTGAGAAATCTCCAAATAATTAGGGTTTGTAAATCTGCTGAAAAAGAGGCAAAAACACTGGCAATTCCAAACATAATCACCGAACCAATCAAAATCGGTTTACGGCCTAACTTATCGGATAACGGTCCGAAAATGAGTGCGCCTGCCATCAGTCCAAACAAGCCAGCACCAAATAAAGGTGCCAAATCGGTTGCTTGCAACCCCCATTCTGCCTTTAAAGCAGGTGCAATAAATCCAACTGCTGCGGTATCAAATCCATCAATCGCAACAATCAAAAAACACAACCACATGATTAATTTTTGCAAAGACGATAGCGGTATTTCATCAATGAAACTTTGTACGTCTATAGAATTTTGAGACATGAGAGCTCCTTTCGCCAATACATTGGCGTATATGCAATCCTTAGCAAAGGTGCCCAACTGTATTTTTTATTTAGGTTGAGCACCTATTTTCAATAAATCAGTTCAATTTGATTTATTTGACATTCACCGTAATTCCAGTCAGTCCGGTAATGTCTGCACGCATAACATCACCTTTTACTACCGCACCCACACCTTCTGGAGTTCCTGTAAAAATCAAATCACCTGCTTTTAGTTCAAATAACGTCGATAAATTGGCAATCGTTTCGGCCACAGACCAAATCAGGTGACTGATATCGCTGTGCTGTTCGGTTTTACCATTTACCGTTAAATGAATATCGGCATTATTGATTTCACCCGTTTGAGTAATCGGATGAATTGGGCCAACTGGTGCAGAAAAATCAAAAGCCTTACCGTTTTCCCATGGGCGACCTTTTTCACGCATTGCCATCTGTAAGTCACGGCGGGTCATATCTAAACCGACGGCATAGCCGTAGATATAGTTCACTGCATCCTCAACCGATACATTTTTGGCATCTTTACCAATTGCAACGACCAACTCAATTTCATAATGAAAATTAGAAGTTTCAGCTGGATATGGAATATCAACCGCATCTGTATTTACCGGAACAATCGACTCAAGGTCATTTGGCTTACAAAAGAAAAAAGGTGGTTCACGGTCTGGGTCAAAACCCATTTCACGTGCATGAGCAGCGTAGTTACGGCCAACACAATACACACGGCGTACTGGAAATTTATGCGCTGAGCTGTGAATAAATAGACCCGCAGTGGTCATTGGTTCAAAAATAAATGACATATCTAAATTCCTTCTATTAAGTTAATCACGACTCAAAATGCATCGGCCTGCTGTTCAGGTGCTGCCTTTTGAAATGCTTCTAAGGTCATGCAATGTTGGTAAATTTCATTAATGTTTGGATAAGCCGATAAATCGACTTTAAAACGCTCAGCAGAAACCACTTGTGGAACTAAATAGGCATCTGCAATGGTCGGTTGCTTGCCATAGCAGAACTTTTCGCGATTCTGGTCTTGTTCCAAAATATGCTCTAAAGCAGCAAATCCATCCTGAATCCACTTGGCACACCATGCATTGATTTGTGCATCATCCAGCCCTAAGTTCTGGCGTAAATATTCAAGAACACGCTTGTTGTTTAAGGGATGAACATCGCATCCAACTAAAGCAGCAATGGCACGGACTTTCTCACGACCCAATGCATCTGTAGGCAATAAAGTAGGTTCGGGATATTGTTCTTCTAGCCATTCGATAATGGCTGGACTTTGCAACAAGTTTCCAGATTCAGTTTCAAGTACAGGTACAAACCCTTGCGGATTCAAAGCTTTAAAAGCAGCTTGATGGTGTTCGTTTTTAGCGAGCGAGATATAAATCGCTTCGTAAGCTAAACCCTTTAAGTTCAACACAATACGGGTTCGATGCGATGTACCGCTACGAAAAAAGCTATAAAGTTTCATGCCACATTCCCTTGATAGTTTTTCAATGCATCAAGGCAGTTATTGACATTCCAACCATATAACCACTCCATTGCATCATAAAAACGTTCAGTAGGACGTCCACGCCACAAATCGTTGCGAACCAAGCGTTGCACACCTTTGGCATGGTAAATTTTGCCCATTTCACGTGAAGACAAAACAATACGTGCTGTACGGGCCACACGTGCTTTTTGATAAATATCAAAAGCTTTTAAAATGTCATGGTTGGTAATACGTAACGCTTCCCCTAAAGTTACGGCATCTTCCATCGCCATACATGCACCTTGCGCCATATATTGCGTGGTTGGGTGTGCTGCATCGCCAAGTAATGTCACACGGCCAAAAGTCCATGTTTCAATCGGCTCACGGTCTGCGGTTGCCCAGCGGCGCCAGCTTTTAGGTAGCTCAATCAATTGACGAGCTTTCGGGCAAATTCCTTGAAAATAAGACAGCACTTCTTCTTTAGAGCCGTCGGTTACGCCCCACTGTTCTTTCTCACGGCTATGGAACGTCACAACAACGTTATATTCCTTTCCGCCGCGTAGTGGATAATGCACAAGGTGGCAATTTGGCCCGACCCAAATACTGGCTGCATTCCATTTCAAGTCTTCGGGAAACTCGCTTTCAGGTACAACAGCACGGTAAACCACATGACCTGTAACCAATGCAGGATCACCCACGTAGGTATCACGCACAACAGATTTAACCCCATCAGCACCGATAAGTGCCTGACCATGATATTGCTTCCCATTTTGATCGGTAATCGTTACGCCAGCATCATCCTGTTCAACTTTTTGAATTTGGCAATTAGTGATAATTTCCAAGTGGCCGTATTGTTTAGCACCTTCAACCAATGAACCATGGATATCGGCACGGTGAATCACCGCATATGGGTTACCGAAACGTTCACGAAACTTTTCATCGGTTGGAATTTTACCGACTTGATATTCATCAATCACATCATGCATGACCATATAGTCAGTATAGACCGCTTTACTGCGAGCAATTTCACCAATTCCTAGCGCATCAAAAGCATGAAATGCGTTTGGCCCTAGTTGAATTCCAGCACCAATCTCACCAATTTCAGGGGCTTGTTCAAAAACCTGTACCTTAAAGCCTTGTTTTGCCAAAGCGAGTGCAGCTGCAAATCCGCCAATGCCGCCACCAGCAATTAATATCGGTTGTTGAGTATTTGACATGATTTATATCCTTATAAAATATTCTATTTACTGGCGCTCACGCACCGAGTACAAACCCAGTTTCCGTTGTAAGGGTGCTTCATCTGCGATAAACAAATAACATGGTTGATCTGAGGTATTGATTAAATCAATATGAGAAAAACATGGCGCACAGGCCGTATCAGCTTTATTTAAATTGAAATCTTTCTGATCAATTTTGACTTGGAGCTGACCGTCAATCACATGAAAAATTTGGGCAGTAGAGCGCGGTTGAAGCTGTAAAGTTTCATTTGGTCTAAGCATTAAAGCCGAATAACCAATAATATTTTGGCAGTCATCACCAGTTTCAGGATTGATGTAAGTCACCTGAATTGGAGCTTGATGGTTGTTATCATCTGCAAGCGCATGCAAAACTTTTTTGGTTTCTTTCCAAGAGTAGCGCATGATCGGATATGAGGCATTTTCACGGGTAAAATGAGCTGTTGGTACAATGCCCGTTCCATAATGATGAGCATTTCCGGCACTGGTCACTTTTTGGATTTCACCCGGTTGTACATAAGAAGCTTCCATGTAATAAACCAAAGGTAAATCCAGTACATCTAACCAGATCACAGGCTCATCGCCATCATGTCCATGTTCATGCCAACGCCCTGATGGTGTAAGGATTAAATCTCCATGCTCCATCATGCATTTTTGACCTTCAACTGTCGTATACGCGCCTTCACCTTCAACAATCAGACGCACTGCATTTGGGGTATGTCGATGTGATGGTGCCCACTCTTTTGGTAACAAAAGCTGCATGCCAAGATACATGACCGAACTGGCTTTCATATTTTCCAGACCATGTCCGGGATTGGCTAAAACCAATACACGGCGTTCAGCTTTTTCAATTGGTGTTAACTCACCTGCTTCGAGCAATAAAGGTTTAATATTCTGAAAATACCAAGCAGTTGCTACGGTCTGCGGCATCGGTTTATGCGGAGGCAATACATTGCGTAAACTTGGCCATAAAGGGACTAAATTTGATTCTTCAAGTTGACCAAGATAACGTTTCGGCAAGTCATCTAGTGTTGCTAACTGTTCCATTTCAGATCCTCTATTTAAGGCCAATTTGTACAAGAATGCTTTGTACTTTTACGACCTATTCTTCCTTGATCATCAATGTAACAATCGAAAATTGTTGAATCTATGCACAAAAAACAATAGTCTGTATTGATAAAATCAATACAAGGAAATTAAAGTGTTTGATCTTGATACTCGGCTGTTACAAATTTTCTTTGAAATTTATAAACATAGCAGTGTGTCTAAAGCTGCTGAACAGCTTGAAATCGGACAACCGACTTTAAGTATTGCGTTAAATAAATTACGTGAGCATTTTCAGGACCCACTTTTTGTCCGTATTGAAAATAAGATGCAACCTACTGAGTTATCTAAACAAATATATCCGCTGGTTGTAGAAATTCTGAACCGACTAAAACTGGTTCAAAACTACAATATTGAATTTGATCCACAGACTTCAAATTATCAATTTAAAATCAGCATGACTGATATTAGCCATCTGGTTTTATTACCTAAACTGATCAATTATTTACGTGCCCATGCCCCCAATATTCGCTTAGAAATTGTCCCTATTGATGCCAATACACCAGTGATGATGTCAAATGGAGACATTGATTTAGCCATTGGTTTTTTGCCTCAGCTTGAAGCAGGTTTTTATCAGCAAACACTTTTCCAGCAACGTTATATTTGTATTGCCAGTAAAGAACACCCGAGGCTTACAGGCACAACGCTTTCAGACCAAGAATTTCGCCAAGAGCTACATGTCGATATTTTTGCAACGGGTGGACATTACGTGCTGGAGCATGAGTTACAAAAACTAGGAGTAAACCGTAATATTCTGGTTCGTTTGCCAAGCTATTTAGGGGTTGGTTTGGTTGTTCAAGATACAGACGCGATTGCGACCATTCCTCATTATTTAAGTCAGGTGCTTTTAGTCAGAGGTGGCTTAAAAGTTTTAGAACCGCCTTATCATTTTCCGACTTACAGCGTAAAGCAGCATTGGCATGCAAGAGTTCATCAAACACCAAGCAACCAATGGTTAAGAAGAGTATGTTTTGAACTTTTTTCTGAATAGCAAATTTAACAGACATTATTAAAATCTAATAAAAATAAAAAGACTTTGCGTAGAGGGATAAATTGCTCCACACAAAGTCTTTATAAAATTTTTTACAGCATTACCCTTCTACCTTTTTATCTTTGCTACTTGAATAGATAAAGTACAAAGCGATCCCTAAGCAAATTAGCGCTCCTAATCGATACAGTGAAAAAGGAAGCATTTCATTACCGAACCAGCCAAAGTTATCAATCAAGATACTCATCAAAAGTTGTCCAAAAATCACAGCAACAGTAGCAACCGCAGCTCCGATTCTTTGTACAGCCAGTACCATAATGACAATATAAGGTACGCCACACATAGCACCTAATAACTGCCATTTAGGAACATCTAGTAACGTTAAGGTTTGTTTGGGTTCAAAGTAAAAAATAAGGAGAGCCGTAATTAGAGCACCGACCGAGAAAGTCAAAAAAGCACTACGAAATACACCAACTTTCGCTCCAAGTTGACCATTAATTGCGGCCTGTACACTTAGCAAAGCACCTCCAATGACGGCGAGAAGAATCATTAAAATTGTCATGGCTATCTCCTACGCTTTTGCCACAAGTACAAGTGCGACAACAATAAAGATGAGTGCCATCACTCGTTTACGGTCTACTTTTCGATGTGGAGTTCCCAGTAAACCGTAGTGGTCGATAATCAGACTTTTAAATACCTGACCCGCTAAAATGCCAATCATGGTCATTGCAATACCAATAATTGGAGTCGTAATGGTCAAAATAATGACGTAAGCAGGACCAAGAACACCACCGAGTAATTGCCAAGATGGAAGTGTAAAAAATGAAGGGCTATTGCGTGGGCTAAAAAACAACATGAGTAAAAAGGTAAGTGCTGCACCCACACCAAAAATACTAAACGTGGCCCACAACTCACCCACTTCCTTTCCTAACGGCCCTAGAAGCCCTGCTTCGACCGATAGCCCCATCCCCCCTAAAATGGTTAGGAGTAGTAATAGAATTTGCATCTACATTGCCTCATCTGTATCTAGGCAATGAATACTAAGGTAGCCAATTCATCTGAAAAACAGCATAATTCATGAATCACTTTTGCAGAAATTGCACAAATGGATTTAACAAATTCGATTGATATCCGCACGCTTCGCTTCTTTATTAGTGTTTACAATGCTCAAAACTTCTCGAATGTAGCACGTAAAGAAGATGTGTCTGCCTCCATGATTTCTCGAACCATTCAACAACTTGAAGATGCGTTGGGGCAACAACTTTTCTACCGAAATACGCGAGCAATCACGCCAACCGAATCGGGCAAATTATTTTTTGAATATGCCAAAAAAATTACCGAACAATTCGATGAAGCTCAAAAGGCTTTACAAGATAAAACCATTGAGCCATCGGGACTCGTCCGCATTAATGCTCCTGTGTTTTTTGGGCAACGACATATTGCGCCTTGGTTGGCGGGTTTATCAGAGCGTTATCCAAGGCTTTTAATAGAGCTAATTCAAACCGATGAATTTATAGATCCATTACGCGAAAGCACCGATTTAATATTTCGCATTGGAACGCTAACTGATTCATCATTTCATGCACGTATTTTTGGTACACAAAAATATCATTTGGCAGCGTCTCCTCAATATATTGCCAAATACGGTACGCCTGTTCATCCGACAGAACTTAATCAGCACAAATGCCTAGTCTATAAAGGTTTTGAAGGTCCTAACCGCTGGTTAGTAAGAAAGCCCAATGAAGAATGGGTACATTATCCAATTACTCCATTGCTGTCTTCAAACAATGCCGAGAGTTTAATGACAGCCGCGCTTCATGGCATGGGGATTGTTTTATTTCCTGACTGGCTGATTGGCGAAGCTTTAAAACAAGGTGATTTAATAAAGCTTTTACCTGACTATGAAGTCGCGATTAAATCACAACCCCAGCATATCGCAGCCATTTATCCCAATGTTCGCCATCCACCGCTAAACATTAGAGCAGTGATAGATTATTTCGCAGAAATCTATGGAGACACACCGTATTGGCAGAATTAAATTTTTCTTTTAATCATCATTTATAAAGACAAAAACACCTGATTGCAGCAATCAAATAAACTCTGAAATCAGGTATCACCGTTAGATACTAATTAATCGCTATCTCATAATGAAAATTATCGGCCAAACCATAAGACTCACGGTATTCGACCGCTACGCCTTCAAGATTTTTTGCGATGCGGCATACCTTCACTAAAGGGTCTTCAAGGTGATTATTTAAATAGCTATCTTTGATATTTTTCTCAAAAGTTAACCGTTCTGTTGCAGAAGAAATAAATTGACCGCAGTGCTGATAATAAAAAGGATAAAGTAGATTCCCAAACTCAGCGATTGGAATTTCTTCCAGATTTTTAAATAAGCGTTCAGGCAGCCAGATTCTTTCGCTTAACACAACGACTTCTTCATGTTTACGGACACGCTCGATATAAAGGAACTTTTCGTTAGGACCAATCCCTAACTCTGCATTGACTTCGGGTATGGCATCACAGACTTCTACTTTTTTAATTTGTCCTTGTGGCTGAATAAAATCGCCTTTTTTATTACGTAGTCTAAAAAAACGGATGAGTGAATTTTCAAAGTTAGGTTGTTTGAGGAAAGTTCCTTTTCCTTGCTGTTTAACCAATAAGCCATCTTCAACCAGTCCTTCAACCGCCTTTCTCACGGTTCCTACCGATACGCTATACATTTGCGCAAGTTCTTGTTCACTTGGAATAGGCTCTTCGACTGTCCATTTTGACTGGATCAGTAGTTTTTGAAGTTCCCAACGGACCTTTTCATATCTTGGCAATTTAAAATTTTTAAATGCAGTCTCATCAAGCATTTGCGTTAAACATTATGAAATCGATTTGACAATATTAGCATAGTTCTGTGTAATACAAAAAACCAAACATATATATGTTTAGATGTTTATATATTTATCAAGGAAGATAATATGACTGCATTGATGCTGATGGCTTTAGCCGTATCGATAGGTTTAGGTTATAAAACGAAAATTAATATCGGATTTTTTACGATAGCGTTTGCCTACCTGATTGGTTGCTTTGGCATGGGTCTTAAACCTTCCGAAGTTATTGAATTATGGCCTGTCAAAATTTTCTTTATTATTTTATCTGTCACTCTGTTTTATAACTTTGCTTTGGCAAATGGCGCACTAGAGAAGCTTGCCAGCCATCTTTTATATAAATGCCGTAAGTTTCCCCAGTTTTTACCTTTAGCGATTTTTTTCGCAGCAACCATTATTGCTGGACTAGGTGCTGGTTTTTATACGGTACTTGCCTTTATGGCACCGATTACACTGCTGCTGTGTAAAAAAACCAATATGAATATGATTATTGGCGGGATGGCTGCAAATTACGGCGCTCTAGCTGGCGCAAATTTTATGACATCGCAAAGTGGCATTATTTTCCGAAGCTTAATGGAAAATACTGGCATTAGCTCACAAACCGCTTTTTCATATAGCAGTGGAATTTTTGTCTTAACTTTAATTATTCCAATTGCGGTGTTAGGAATTTACACACTCTGGAATAGAAAAAGTAATTCAATTGTGATTGAAGATCAAAAGCCTGAGCCATTCGATCAAAAGCAGAAACAGTCCATCTTCCTTATTATTTTAATGATGTCGATTGTTTTAGTTTTTCCAATCTTGCATCTTGTTTTTCCCGATGTAAAAACGATTAGCTTTTTAAACTCCAAAATTGATATTGCCTTCCTTGCGATTACCTTCTCGCTCATTAGTTTACTTATGAAACTTGCGGATGAGAAAAAGGTCATTGCACTTGTGCCTTGGGGAACACTGATCATGATTTGCGGTGTCGGTATGCTCATCGCATTAGGGGTGAAACTTGGCATTATTACTACCCTATCTGAATGGTTAGCAAACATTGTTCCTGTGTGGGTCATTCCAGTACTGTTATGTCTGATCAGTGCCATTATGTCTGTATTTTCAAGCACTCTAGGCGTGGTTGCTCCTACCTTATTTCCAATTGTTCCGGCGCTTGCACTTACCTCTGGCCTAAACCCACTAGTGCTGTTCATTTGTATTGTGGTTGGCGCTCAGTCTACAGCGATTTCTCCTTTCTCGTCTGGCGGTAGCCTCATTATGGCTTCAGCACCAGCAGACATCGACAAAACCAAATTCTTTAATCAACTGTTATTTAAAGCAATTCCTGTAGGAGTCATTGCCGCTTTAATCGCTATTTTCGCTTTAAAATTTGTAATGTGAGATGAAAATGAACTGTATAGATACACATGCACATGTTTTTTCGACTCAGGACCACAGTATCGAAACAGCACGTTATGCTCCTGATTATGAGGCAACTGTACAAAGTTTTATCTCTCATCTTGATGAACACAATTTCACGCATGGTGTTTTGGTTCAACCCAGCTTTTTGGGTACCAATAACCAAACAATGTTAAACGCAATTCAGCAGTACCCTGAGCGCTTAAAAGGGATTGCTGTTGTTCAACATACCACTGCTTTTGATGAGTTAGTGCAACTCAAAGAACAAGGCATCGTTGGTGTTCGTTTAAACCTATTCGGTCTTAACCCTCCTACGTTAAATACGCCTGAATGGCAAAAGTTTTTACGAAATGTGGAAAGCCTCAACTGGCAAGTTGAAGTACATGCACCACCGAAATATTTAGTTCAGCTTTTGCCACAATTAGATGAATACAGCTTTGATGTTGTAATTGATCATTTTGGCCGAGTTGACCCTGTTAAAGGGATTGAAGATCCAGATTATCAGAAATTTTTAAGCTTACTTAACGTAAAACAGCACTGGATTAAAGTGTCCGGTTTCTACCGTTTGGGTGCCGCTCCAAACAACATAAATACGGCACGACAGGCCTATAACATTTTTAAAGAAAAAGGCTTTTTACACAAACTCATTTGGGGAAGCGATTGGCCGCATACCCAACATGAATCTTTAATTACTTATGAAAATGCATTTAGAGCTTTTAAACAGATTGTGTTTGATAAACATGAGCAATGTTTAATTTTAAATCAGAACCCTACCGAGCTATTTGGTTTCTCACGTACATAAGGAGTATGTATGAAAAATGATATATCTATATCGGAAGTAGAAAAGTCAACGATCCGTAAACTTTCTTTTCGTATTCTTCCTTTCCTCATTCTTTGTTATTTCATCTCATATATTGACCGAGTAAATATTGGTTTTGCCGCTTTAACCATGAATCAAGAAATTGGTTTAACCGCGACTGCCTTTGGTTTTGGTGCGACATTATTTTTTATTGCATATGTCATATTTGAAATTCCAAGTAACATGGCAATGGAAAAGCTAGGTGCACGTATCTGGATTGCCAGAATCATGATTACTTGGGGTATTGTCGGTTGCTGTACCGCCTTCATTACCGGCCCTATTTCATATGCAATTTCACGGTTTTTACTTGGTGCTGCCGAAGCCGGATTTTTCCCTGGTGTATTACTCTATTTAACACTATGGTTTCCTAAACGATATATGGCTCGAATTGTTGCCGTATTTATGGTTGCCATTCCTTTATCTAATTTTATTGGTTCACCTTTATCTGCCTTATTATTAGGCTTGCATGGTTTAGTTGGCTTAAGTGGATGGCAAGTGCTTTTAATTTTTGAAGCATTGCCTGCAATTCTTCTTGGCATATTATGTTTAGTTTGGCTTCCAAAGGCTTTGTTGCATAAACATTCAAAAGCTGAGTTCTCCCCAATCCATTCAAATTTAAGACACAACTTGGGTGCGAGGTCTACCTAATTCCGTAAATCTATTCAGAACTGCCACACGCGCATGAATTTCATTGACCTGACTTTGAAAATGTCTTGCCGTCAGCCTATCACCTAATAATTTGATGCAATGCATCTTGGTTTCCACCAAACTACGACGGTGATAACCCGACCATTTTTTCCATAGGGTTCTGCCTAAATGTTTAACCGTTTGAAGTAACTCATTTCGTTCTATTGAACTTATTTTAGAATCTTTCCAGGGCTTGGCATTCTTTCTGGGTGGAATTACTGCATGTGCTTGACGATCTGAAATCACTTTTCTGCAGCACTTCGTGTCGTACGCGCCATCGGTATAGACAGAATCTATTCGCTCATCTAGTGGAATTTGATCCAGTAAATCACCTAGTACTTGTGAATCACTGACATTATTTGTAGTAAGCTGAACGGCACGTATTTGCAGTGTTTCAGCATCTATACCAATATGCAGTTTACGCCATTGCCGACGGTATTCAGGCTGATGTTTTTTACGCTTCCATTCGCCTTCACCTAAAAACTTTAAACCCGTAGAGTCGACAAGTAGGTGTAACCCATCATGACTTTTCTGATAGCTTATCGCAATATCAATATGCTTTTGTCGTCTACAAAGGGTGGAGTAATCTGGTGCTGTCCAATTCAAGCCACAGAGTTTAATCAGGCTTTGAACAAAGCCAGTAACCATACGTAAAGAAAGACGGAATAGAGATTTGATCATTAAACAGCATTGAATCGCTGTATCGGAATAAGTTTGATTTCGTCCTTGCTTGCCTTGTGGTTGTGCATACCATTGCGTCTTAGGATCAAACCAGATTGAAATATTTCCTCGCTTGATTAAAGCTTGGTTATACGAGGACCAATTGGTTGTACGATAGATTTTAGGTGTAGGCTTCTTCATCTGG
>NZ_JFWX01000055.1:0-21538 GCF_000588095.1 Acinetobacter sp. 1130196
GTAGAGGTGGATCAGGAAATTTGAACAACACTTATAAGTGATATTTTGCTCCCCAAATGATGTTATAAACATCAATATATGGAGTATTTTATGGCACATAGACCAAGAAGAAATCATTCAAATGATTTTAAAGCTAAGGTAGCACTTGCTGCGATTAAAGCAGAAAAAACACTTGCTGAATTGAGTGCTGAATTTGATGTTCATCAAAACCAAATTATCGACTGGAAAAATCAACTGATTTCAGCTTCCTCGCAAGCTTTCGATCAATCAAAAGCTCCAACAGAACCACCCATCGATCTAAAAAAACTACATGCAAAAATCGGTGAGCAGGCATTAGAAATTGATTTTTTAGAAGGTGTGTTGAAGAAACTGGGCCGCTTCAACCACAAAAGTTAATCGATGACTCACTTCAGATTTCAGTATCTAAGCAAGCTCAGCTGCTGAAAGTCTCCCGTGGTTGTTATTACTATCGCCCAAAACCTGTGAGTGCATCAGATCTGAAGCTGATGCGGTGTATGGATGAGTTACATATGCAATACCCTTTTGCAGGTAGCCGTATGATGCGTGATTTGTTGAATCGTCAAGGACATCATATAGGACGACGTCATACACGTACTTTAATGAAGAAAATGGGCATTAATGCGTTATATTGCAAACCAAATTTAAGCCAGGCTAATCAAGCTCACCGCAAATATCCATATCTGCTCAAAGGATTGGCTATTCAGCGCAGTAATCAAGTGTGGTCTACGGATATAACGTATATCCCTATGGCAAAAGGCTTTGTTTATTTATGTGCTGTGATTGATTGGCATAGCCGCAAGGTACTTGCGCATAGAGTATCGATTAGTATGGAGGTTACATTTTGCATAGAAACATTAAATGAAGCTATTGAAAAATATGGTCGACCTGAAATATTTAATACAGACCAAGGCAGTCAGTTTACCAGTGATGCATTTATTGATGTATTGAAATCAAATGGCATTCAAATCAGTATGGATGGTAAAGGTCGATGGGTAGATAATGTGATGGTTGAACGATTATGGCGGAGCGTTAAATATGAAGAGGTGTATCTCAAAGCTTATAGCAGTGTCACAGATGCGAAAAAGCAATTGAGTGCATATTTTGAGTTTTATAATCTGAAACGACCTCATTCGAGTCTAGACAAAATGACACCAAATGAGTTTTACTATGATCAGCTACCCCAACAAAACAAGGTGGCTTAACTAGAGCGGAATATCACTTATAAATACGCTTTTAGTTGTTCAAACATGTGGGACCACCTCTGGGTAAAGACTCGATTGCTTTTGGGGGGGGTGCAGTAGCAACGGAAGAAAATGCTTTAGCGATTGGTGCATTTTCAGAGTCTAAAGGTAAAAAATCTGTTGCAATTGGTACAGGCGCAAAAGCACAAAAAGATAATGCGGTTGTAATTGGAGACCAAGCTGAGGCTACTTTTGATGGTGGTGTAGCAATTGGTAAAGGTGCCCGTTCAGAAGCAGAAAATAGTATTGCATTAGGTAAAGATTCAAAAGCAGTCCAAGCTACTGGTGAAAGTTTCTTAACTAAACAATCCGCTCCAACTGGTGTTTTATCAATTGGCGATGTGGGAAGTGAGCGCCGTATTCAAAATGTAGCAGATGGTGCAGCAGATTCTGATGCTGCCACTATACGTCAGTTAAAAGCAGCTCGTACTCACTATGTCAGTATCAATGATAATGGCCAGCAAGGTGGTAATTTTGAAAATGATGGAGCAACTGGACGTAATGCAATTGCTGTTGGGGTGAATACTTCGGCTACTGCTCGTGAGGCAATGGCGATTGGTGCATATGCACAAGCAGCAGGTTCTGGCGCAATTTCAATGGGAAGTAGCAGTCAAACAATTGGTCGTGGTGACGTTGCTATTGGACGTAATGCATCGACTAAAGGGGCAGAAGGAACGCCATCTGGCTATAGTAATCAGTCTATTGCGATTGGTGATCAGACGAAAGCAATTGGTGATCAGTCGGTAGCGATTGGTGCCGACGTGATTGCAAAAGGAAATTCATCAGTTGCGATTGGTGGCGATGATGTTGATAAAATCGCACGTGATGCTGAATTAAGTAAAACCTATACTGAAATTACTGGTGGAGTACTTAAGGCTGGCAGTTATCCAACTACGGAAGCTAATCATGGTTCAACTGCTGTTGGTGTTCAAGCGGTGGGTACAGGAGCATTCTCTTCAGCTTTTGGTATGACCTCTAAAGCAACTGGTGATGCTTCATCTGCTTTCGGTGTGATGTCTAATGCTTCGGGTAAAGGTGCTGCTGCATTCGGTGCTGTTGCACAAGCAACAGGTGATGGCGCATCGGCTATGGGTATTAACTCCTTAGCATCGGGTACAAATTCAACAGCAATTGGCTCTGGTAATACCCCAGGAGAAGGAGCGAAAGCGACGGGGAACAGCGCTGCAGCAATTGGTAGTGGTGCACAAGCAACAGGCGATAATTCAGCTGCAATTGGTAAAGGAGCTGAGGCTACAAACGAAAATGCTGCTGCTGTAGGCGGTGGTGCTAAAGCCAAGGGTAAAAATGCTGCAGCCATTGGTGGCGGTGCTATTGCCGATCAAGAAAATGCAGTTGCAGTTGGTCAAAGTGCTCAGTCATCAGTAGAAGGTGGTGTTGCTTTAGGCGCACGCAGTAAAGTAGAAGCTAAAAATAGTGTTGCTTTGGGTCAAGATGCTGTTGCAACTGAAGCGACAGGAAGTTCTTTCCTGACCAATCGTGATGCTTCTAAATCTAATGGTGTTATTTCTGTTGGATCAGCTGGAAAAGAACGCCGTATTACCAATGTAGAAGATGGCTCAGCTGACTCAGACGCAGTAACAGTACGCCAGCTTAAAAACGTTGATGGTCGTGTCACTCAAAATACAAGCAATATTGGTAAGAATGCCCAAAATATTACAAACTTAAATCAGAAGTTAGATGGTACAAAAACTGATCTAGGTAACCAGATTACCGAGACCAACACCAAGTTAAATACGACTAAAGATCAGTTAACAACTCAGATTAATGATACCAAGACCGAGTTAAACAACACGATTGGAAATACGAAAACTGAGCTGAATAGCAAAATCGACAGTACCAAGAGCGAGCTTGAAAACAAAGGTCTAAACTTTGCTGGCAATAGCGGAGCAGATGTCCACCGTAAACTTGGTGAGAAGCTCAACATTGTAGGTGGAGCAGCTGCATTAACTCCGGCGGCCAAGACCAGCGGTGAGAACGTTATTACCCGTACTACCAAAGATGGCATTCAGATTGAACTGTTAAAAGACTCGAAGTTTGACAGTGTCACTACGGGTAACACGACTTTAAACACAAATGGTTTGACGATTAAAGAAGGTCCAAGCATTACTAAAGACGGCATTAATGCGGGTAGTAAGAAAATTACCAATGTAGCTGATGGCGTCAACGCTAAAGATGCGGTGAATGTTGATCAGCTCACCAAAGTCAAAGAGAACCTAAATGGCAAAATCACTGATACCAATAATCAGTTAAATGATGCGAAAAAAGATTTGGGTAATCAGATCGCTGATACCAACAAAAATCTGAATGATGCCAAGAAAGATCTAGGTAACCAGATTACCGATACCAACACCAAGTTAAATACGACTAAAGATCAGTTAACAACTCAGATTAACGATACCAAGACCGAGTTAAACAACACGATTGGAAATACGAAAACTGAGCTGAATAACAAAATCGACAGTACCAAGAGCGAGCTTGAAAACAAAGGCTTGAACTTTGCTGGCAATAGCGGAGCAGATGTCCACCGTAAACTTGGTGAGAAGCTCAACATTGTAGGTGGAGCAGCTGCATCAACTCCGGCAGCCAAGACCAGCGGTGAAAATGTCATTACCCGTACTACCAAGGATGGCATTCAGATTGAACTGTTAAAAGACTCGAAGTTTGACAGTGTCACTACCGGTAATACAACTTTAAATACGAATGGCTTAACCATTAAAGAAGGTCCAAGCATTACTAAAGAAGGTATTAATGCTGGCGGCAAACAAATTACCAATGTTGCCGATGGCGTAAATGCTAAAGATGCAGTGAATAAAGGTCAGTTAGATGATCTTGCTGCCAAGCAAAATGCAACTGATGATGCAGCAGTGAAATACGATGATGCCAAAACCAAAGATAAAGTTACCTTAAAAGGTAAAGACGGTACGGTTTTAGATAACGTGAAAGCAGGCAACATTTCATCGACTTCAAAAGAAGCGGTAAATGGTAGTCAGATCCATAATATTTCAAACAGTATTAAAAACAGTATTGGTGGAAATACAGTTGTAAACCCAGATGGTAGCCTGACGACCAATAATATTGGTGGAACAGGTAAAAACAACATCAATGACGCAATCAAGTCTGTAGATGACAAAGTCACAAACGGTATTAAAGATGTTGAAAACAAAGGCCTGAACTTTGCTGCCAACAGTGGAGCAGATGTCCACCGTAAACTTGGTGACAAGCTTAATATCGTAGGCGGTGCGGATGCTTCAACTCCAGCTTCAAAAACAACCGGTGAGAACGTTATTACCCGTACTACCCAAGATGGCATTCAGATTGAACTGTTAAAAGACTCGAAGTTTGACAGTGTGACTACTGGCAATACCACTTTGAACAACAATGGTTTGACGATTAAAGACGGTCCAAGCATTACTAAAGAAGGTATTAATGCGGGTGGTAAACAAATTACCAATGTTGCCGATGGCGTAAATGCTAAAGATGCGGTGAATAAAGGCCAGTTAGATGATCTTGCTGCCAAGCAAAATGCAACTGATGATGCTGCAGTAAAATACGATGATGCCAAAACCAAAGATAAAGTTACCTTAAAAGGTAAGGACGGTACGGTTTTAGATAACGTGAAAGCAGGCAACATTTCAGCGACTTCAAAAGAAGCGGTAAATGGTAGCCAGATTCATAATATTTCAAACAGTATTAAAAACAGCATTGGTGGCAATACAGTTGTAAACCCAGACGGCAGCCTGACGACCAATAACATTGGTGGAACAGGTAAAAACAATATTAATGATGCAATTAGTGAAGTAAAAAATACTGCGACTAAAGCAAAAACGACTGTAACTGAAGGCGATAACATTGTTGTAAAACAATCTGTTAATAAAGATGGTAGTACTAACTACGAGGTAGCGACCAAGAAAGATCTAACTTTAGATAGCGTTACTACAGGCGATAGCATACTTACTAATAATGGCTTAACCATTAAAGATGGTCCAAGCATGACTAAAGATGGCATTAATGCTGGCGGTAAGAAAATTACTGATGTCGCGAACGGTGTAATTGCACAAAACTCTAAAGATGCTGTAAATGGCGGTCAGGTTCATAACATCTCAACAAGTATTAAAAATAGTATTGGTGGAAATACAGTTGTAAACCCAGACGGTAGTCTGACCACTAGCAACATTGGTGGCACGGGTAAAAATAATATCAATGATGCAATCAAGTCTGTAGATGACAAAGTCACAAATGGTGTAAATGACTTGACCCAAAAAGGGCTGAATTTTGGTGCAAATGACCAGAAAGCAACTCAGGGTAAAGCTGTCCATCGTAAGCTTGGTGACACCATTAATATTGTGGGTGGGGCTAATCCAGAAACTGCTGAAGATAAAACCAGCGGTGAAAACATTATTACTCGTACTACACAAGATGGCATCAAAATCGAGATGCTAAAAGATGTGAAGTTCGACAGTGTAAATGTTGGTGGTCATGTCTTGAATCAGCAAGGTCTTATCATTAAAGGTGGTCCAAGTATTACAGTAAACGGCATTAATGCAGGTGGTAAACAAATTACCAATGTTGCAGATGGTGTTAATGCAAAAGATGCAGTGAACAAAGGCCAGTTAGATAAGCAAATTAATGAAGTTAAAGATCAAATTGGTAAAGATATTGGCAAACTTTCTGATCATGCGGTGCAGTATGACAAAGATAAAAATGGCAATGTCGACAAGAACTCAGTCACTTTAGGTGGTGGAGATAAAGGTACCAATCTGAAAAATGTAGCTGATGGTAAAGTTGCTGAAGGTTCTAAAGACGCCGTAAATGGCGGACAATTATGGAATGTTCAAAATCAAGTCGATAAGAACTCGAATGATATTAAGAACATTCAAAACAACATCGACAACATTTCTAATGGTAAAGCCGGTTTAGTTCAACAGCAAAAACCAAATGGTGAAATCACGGTCGGTAAAGACACAGGTGGTACTAGCGTAAATATGGCTGGGAAAGACGGGGATCGAGGTGTTCAAGGGGTCAAAGATGGCGAGATTAAAGCTGGTTCAAACCAAGCTGTAAATGGTGGTCAGATTCACAATATTTCAAACAGTATCAAAAACAGTATTGGTGGAAATACAACTGTTAATAGTGATGGTTCAATTACGACTAAAAACATTGGTGGAACGGGCAAAGACAATATTAACGATGCCATTGGTACCTTAAATCAGTCGAACCAAGAATTGGGTAATAAAATTACCAATCTGGGTGATCAGTTACAACAAGTGTTCTATGACACCAATAAACGTATTGATGATGTTGAGAAGAAAGCCAATGCGGGTATTGCTGCTGCGATGGCCTTGGAAAATGCACCATTTGTAGCAGGTAAATATACCTATGCTGTAGGCGCTGCATATCATGGTGGTGAGAACGCAGTCGGTGTGACCTTACGTAAAACATCTGACAATGGTCGTTGGTCAATCACCGGTGGTGTGGCAGCAGCATCCCAAGGTGAGCCAAGCGTTCGTATTGGTATTAGTGGTGTTATTAACTAAGAAACTGGTTAGGAGAGTAGCAATGCTCTCCTTGCTCGACAGATTAAAGAGATTATAGAAATGAATAAAACAATCCAAAGCTTGGTCGTAGCAGCTTTTGCTGGTTTCGCGGTAACAACTTATGCAAATGAACCAGCTCAGCCACAGGAAATTCATTTTCCAGTGATTGAAAAAAGTTATTTGAAACAAGTAAAACGCTATGAATACCAAGATGTTGCTCGTTTAGACCAAGGGCTGAATAAAGACCAAATTCGAGCTTTACTGGGAAACCCACAGTTTAGTGAAGGACTTTTTGCAGTAAAAGTTTGGAATTATGTATTAGATGTCCGTGTTCCTAATACAAACCAGTATCAACGTTGCCAGTTACGTGTTGATTTTAATAAGCAATACTTAGCAGACCGCTTATCTTGGAAAGGTGAAGCATGTGAAGGTTTAGTTGCTTGGGGTGAAAATAATCAGGCATCAGCACATAGCACTGTAATTGCAGATCGTACAGCAAGCGTATTATTCGCTTTTGATCGATTTGATGTTAATGCTATTGAAGAGGGTGCTGATAGCATTATCAAAATTGCTGAGCAGATTAAGAAAAGCCAAACAACAAATCCTATTATTGTTTCAGGCTTTACAGATCGGTTAGGCAAATTTAGTTACAATCAGCAATTGTCATCACAACGTGCTAATACGGTTGCTAAATTATTGGTACAACAAGGTATTGAAGCAAGCCGAATACAAATACAGGCAAATAGCCAGACCGATTTATACAAGCAATGTAGCGGTAACAATAGTTCACAACTTATTCAATGTTTAGCACCAAATAGACGTGTTAATATAAGTTGGTAAAACGGTCTGTCACGGCAAAGTAATCATCCATAGGGTGGTTACTTTTTCGTTTTTAAGAGGCTAAAAAACCAAAAAAGGATATACTTAAATTTTTATATAAAAATCATCTTTCAAAATTATAAAAGTGTGGTGAGGTTAGTAAGTCATTTAATTTTTGAATCTACCCTTCATGTTTCAAAGAATATCTTTACCAATGAGTTATTAAAAAAATTATTTATCGAAATAATTAAAATTTTTTTAATGAAGTAAAACGATAGTTTTTAAATATAAATTTAAACTCAATATTTTATTTTTATTATCTTTCTAGCCTAAAAAACACAGAACTTAATTGCAAAGTTAAATTTGTAGTAAAAAATCATAATATATTTTTTGTATTTATTTGATTATATATTGTTCTTTTTTCTTGTTTTTCATCGCATTACAGTAAATTTCTGTGATTTACCTCTCATTTTTTCTTTGATATATTTCGCGAAATTTTTCATACCTTTAGTTTTTTGAAACTTTGTGTAGCTTTAGGTAAGTATTGTCTGTTTTTTGTAAAATGCGAGTAAGTATATGAATAAGATATACAAAGTAATTTGGAATGCTTCATTAGGAATTTGGGTTGCTGTTTCAGAAATTGCAAAGGGTCATTCAAAAACTCGTAGTCAAAGAACAAATAATGCTTTGATGCCTTCTACTGAAGCCACCGATTTTCTACAGTCCTCAACTTCAATTAATTTTAAAATTAAACCACTTACTTGGGGCATATTAACTGTACTCGTTCCGTCTATTACTTTTGCTGAAGTTGGAGTTTCTGGCGGTGCTCTTGGTCCTAATGGAGCTACTAATTCTACAGCAATTTCAGCATGTACTGGGACAACATCTGGATCGACCACTGGTCAAGCTTATGTGGGGGGAGACCGATCATTAGCGCTAGGTTGCGGTGCTGTAACAGACTCAGATAGAGATATTGCAATTGGAAGCCAAGCATCTACTGCAAATCCAGCAAATGCCATCGGAAATTATAATGAATCGATTGCTATTGGTGCTGAATCCAGAGCAAGCGGATCTCAGGCTCTTGCAATAGGTGGTCAGGCGACAGCAACAGGTAATTCATCTGTAGCGATCGGTGCTGACGATATGGATAAAGTTGCTAGTACAAACCCGCCAGCTTATAACTACACACCAACTGCCGGAGATAACGCTCTATATAATAATACTGCTACAGCGGCTGCATATAAAAATTTGACAGGCGATTACTTGGTTGATTTTGAAAAAACAAATGGCGGTGCATCTGGGATAGGAAATCGTTATACCAGAGTACAAACAGGTGAAGCTGCAGTTGCAGTAGGCCCTAAGGCTACAGCTACTGATTTGGGTACAGCTTTAGGGGCAGTAGCGACGGCTGGGGCACCAATTTCAGTTGCTTTAGGTGTAAAAGCAGAAGCACAAGGGCAAGGCAGTTTATCGATTGGTTCACTGGCTTATACCAAAAATACAGGTGATGTTGCTGTAGGTGTTAACTCCGCTGCTACAGGAGGTGATTCCATTGCAATTGGTGCTGGAAGTGACTTAAAAGGCACAGCCTATGTTCAATCAGGTGCGTCAGCGAGTAAAAAGGGTGCTAGTGCATCTGGAGCAAACTCGATATCAATAGGTACTAACACTGCTGCGACTGGCACAAATGCGGTAGTTGTAGGTACGCAATCAACAGCATCAAATCTGGCTGTAGCGGTTGGTTCAGTTGCCACAGCTGGCGACCAAAGTGTTTCTATTGGTTCAAATAGTGCGGCTTCCTCTCAAACATCTGTAGCAATTGGTGTAAGAGCACAAACCTTACAAACTAACTCTGTTGCTCTAGGTATTGATTCAGTGGCTGATCGAGCTTCGGGGTCACTCGGATATGACCCTTTAACTGAAACGAGCACGACAAATACGAATAGTACTTGGAAGGCGACAGATGCTGCTGTTTCAGTTGGAAATGGAACTACACGAACTCGTCAGATTACTAGCGTTGCGGCTGGAACGAATGATACAGATGCAGCCAATGTCGCACAGTTAAAGAAAGCAACTTCTAAAGTTTTAGCCGGAACAGGTACGACAGTTGCTCAGGGAACTGATAGTAACGGTATAACGACTTATACTGTAAATGCGAATACATTTACGGTACGTCAAGGAACAACAAATAAAGCAACTATTGGTGATAGTACTACTGATAAAGTCAGCTTTATCAATGGTAAAAATACTATTGCTAAAGTAGCGGACGAATTAAATAGCAATACTGATGTTACTTTTGATTTAGCAGATGATATTTCATTAAATAGTGTAACAACTGGTAATACGACCCTGAATAGTTCAGGGGTTACAGTTAATGGCGGAGCTAATGGTCCAGTAAAATTAACGAATACTGGGCTAGACAATGGCGGAAATAAAATTACCAATGTTGCAGCTGGAACTATTTCAGCGAGTTCTACAGATGCAGTGAATGGTAGCCAGTTAAATACGACTAATCAGAATGTAACGACTGCTCAGAATACCGCAAACACAGCGGTGACCAATGCTGCTGCTGCACAAGCAACGGCAGACAAAGGTCTGAACTTTAGTGTAAATGGTGGTACAGCAGACAACGTGAAGCTGGGTGAAACGGTTAACTTTGCCAATGGCACCAACACCACAGCAGTGTATGACCCTGCCACCAATACCTACAAATACAATCTGAATGACAACATTGCATTAACCAATGCCGGTAGCCTAACAGTTGGGAATAGCAAGGTTGATAACAGTGGATTAACCATTACCGGTGGTCCAAGTGTAACGACTGCAGGCATTAATGCGGGTAACCAGAAAATTACCAATGTTGCAGCTGGAACTATTTCAGCAAGTTCTACAGATGCAGTGAATGGTAGCCAGTTAAATATCACGAATCAGAATGTAACCACTGCTCAGAACACCGCAAACACAGCAGTAACGAATGCGGCAGCAGCACAAGCTACAGCAGACAAAGGTCTGAACTTTAGTGTCAATGGTGGCACGGCTGACAACGTAAAGCTGGGTGAAACAGTTAACTTTGCCAATGGCACCAACACCACAGCAGTGTATGACCCTGCCACCAATACCTACAAATACAATGTGAATGACAACATTGCATTAACCAATGCCGGTAGCCTAACAGTTGGGAATAGCAAGATTGATAACAGTGGATTAACCATTCCCGGTGGTCCCCGTGTAACGACTGCAGGGATTAATGCGGGCAACCAGAAAATTACCAATGTTGCAGCTGGAACAGTTTCTTCTACCTCTACAGATGCAGTGAATGGTAGCCAGTTAAATACGACTAATCAGAATGTAACGACTGCTCAGAATACCGCAAACACGGCAGTTACCAATGCAGCAGCAGCACAAGCTACAGCAGACAAAGGTCTGAACTTTAGTGTCAATGGTGGCACGGCTGACAACGTGAAGCTGGGTGAAACAGTTAACTTTGCCAATGGCACCAACACCACAGCAGTGTATGACCCGACAACCAATACCTATAAATATAATGTAAATGACAACATTGCATTAACCAATGCCGGTAGCCTAACAGTAGGCAACAGCAAAGTTGATAACAGTGGATTAACCATTACAGGTGGTCCAAGTGTAACGACTGCAGGTATTAATGCGGGTAACCAGAAGATTACCAATGTAGCAGCAGGAACTATTTCTGCGAGTTCTACAGATGCAGTGAATGGTAGCCAGTTAAATACCACGAACCAGAATGTAACCACTGCCCAAAACACTGCAAACACGGCAGTGACCAATGCTGCTGCAGCCCAAGCGACGGCAGACAAAGGTCTGAACTTTAGTGTCAATGGTGGTACGGCAGACAATGTGAAGTTAGGTGAAACAGTTAACTTTGCAGATGGCATCAACACCACAGCAGTATATGACCCTGCAACCAATACCTATAAATACAATGTGAATGACAACATTGCATTAACCAATGCAGGTAGCTTAACGGTAGGTAACATCAAGGTTGATAATAATGGCTTAACCATTACTGGTGGCCCAAGTGTAACGACTGCAGGTATTAATGCTGGCAACCAGAAAATTACCAATGTAGCTGCTGGAACCAATGCAACTGATGCTGTTAATGTAAGTCAACTTGGGGCAATAACTACAGCAGCGAATACCAAGACAGATGCTTTAGGTATAAGTACGGCAGGCAATCTGGGTGGAGGAGCAGTCTATAATCCGGTTACAGGTGCAGTCAGTTCACCGATCTATAGCGTGAATGGCACCAACGTGAACAACGTTGGTGATGCGATCACTGCACTGGACAAAGGCTGGACACTACAAAGCAATGGTGCCAATGCAGGTGCAGTGAAAGCTGGTGATACAGTTGACATTGGTACGGTTGCAGGCGAAAGCAACCTGAAAGTAACTAAGACTGGTAACAAGATCCAGTATGGACTGAACCGTGATCTAAATATTGATAGTGTAATGGCAGGCGACAGCAAGCTAGACACCACTGGTTTAACAATTACCGGTGGCCCAAGTGTAACGACTGCAGGTATTAATGCGGGTAACCAAAAGATTACTAATGTAGCAGCTGGAACAATTTCTGCGACCTCTACAGATGCAGTGAATGGTAGCCAGTTAAATACGACTAATCAGAATGTAACCACTGCCCAAAACACTGCAAACACAGCGGTGATCAATGCTGCAGCAGCCCAAGCAACGGCAGACAAAGGCCTGAACTTTAGTGTCAATGGTGGGACGGCAGACAATGTGATGTTAGGTGAAACGGTTAACTTTGCTAATGGCACCAACACCACAGCAGTCTATGACCCTGTCACCAATACCTACAAATACAATGTAAATGACAGCATTGCATTAACCAATGCGGGTAGCTTAACGGTTGGGAATAGCAAGGTTGATAACAGTGGTCTATCCATTGCTGGTGGTCCAAGTGTAACGACTGTAGGTATTAATGCGGGTAACCAGAAGGTTACTAACGTTGCGGCAGGGACGATTTCATCTACATCAACAGATGCAGTGAATGGTAGTCAGTTAAATACCACGAACCAGAATGTAACCAATGCTCAAAATACTGCAAACACGGCAGTGACGAATGCAGCTGCAGCACAAGCGACGGCAGACAAAGGCCTGAACTTTAGTGTGAATGGTGGTACAGCAGACAACGTGAAGCTGGGTGAAACGGTTAATTTTGCAGATGGCACTAACACCACAGCAGTGTATGACCCTGCGACCAATACCTATAAATACAATGTAAATGACAACATTGCATTAACCAATGCGGGTAGTTTAACGGTCGGTAACACCAAGGTTGATAACAGTGGATTAACCATTGCCGGCGGCCCAAGTGTAACGACTGCAGGTATTAATGCGGGTAACCAGAAAATTACCAATGTAGCAGCAGGAACCAATGCAACTGATGCTGTTAATGTAAGTCAACTTGGGGCAATAACTACAGCAGCGAATACTAGAACAGATGCTTTAGGTACAAGTACGGCAGGCAATCTGGGTGGAGGAGCAGTTTATAATCCGGTTACAGGTGCAGTCAGTTCACCGATCTATAGCGTGAATGGCAACAACGTGAACAACGTTGGTGACGCGATCACAGCACTGGATAAAGGCTGGACACTACAAAGCAATGGTGCCAATGCAGGTGCAGTGAAAGCTGGTGATACAGTTGACATTGGTACGGTTGCAGGTGAAAGCAACCTAAAAGTAACCAAGACTGGTAACAAGATTCAGTATGGCTTAAACCGTGATCTAAATGTTGACAGTGTAACAGCAGGTAATAGCAAGCTAGACACCACTGGTTTAACCATTGCTGGTGGCCCAAGCGTGACCAAGTCTGGCATTGATGCAGCTAGTCAGAAGATTACTAACGTAGCAGCAGGTACTGTTTCTGCTACATCAACAGATGCAGTGAATGGTAGTCAGTTACATACTCTCGATAGTCGTGTGACTAAGAATGGTGATTCTATAGCCAATATTTTTGGTGGTGATGCTAAAGCTAATCCAGATGGTTCGATTTCTAACCCGACTTATAATGTTGCAGGTACAAGTGCAAACAATGTTGGTGACGCTTTAACAGCCTTGGATAAAGCAGTTACTGATGCAGGTACAGCAGCGAATGCAGGCTGGACAGTTTCAGCCAATGGTGATGCAGCGACTGCTAAAAACATCAAACCAAATGGTAAAGTGAACTTTACTGGTGATGATAACTTAACTGTTGCTCAGACTAATGAGACAGATAATGAAGGTAATATTAAAGTTGCACTAAACAAAAACTTAAAAGTTGATAGTGTCACGACTGGTACTACAGTTATCGATACGACTGGCGTAAAAGTTGGCGATAACGTTCAGTTAGGATCAACAGGCTTAATCATTGCTGGCGGTCCGAGTATCACTACTTCTGGAATTAGTGCTGGTAATAAAACGATAAGTAATGTTGCGGCAGGGGTTTCTTCTACAGATGCGGTAAACAAAGGACAACTAGATAGCGCAATCACGAACATTAATAACAATGTTGGTGCTTTGGCTAATAGTGCAGTTCAGTATGACAAAAATGCAGATGGCACTGTGAATAAAGATTCAGTGACATTCGCTGGTGGGGCAAATGGTACTGCACTTAAGAATGTAGCGGATGGTACTGTAGCAGCAGGTTCTAAAGATGCAGTGAATGGAGGTCAGTTATGGACTGTTCAACAACAGGTCGACAAAAATACGGGCGATATCTCGAACCTTCAGACTGACATCAGCAATATTAACAATGGTAAATCAGGTTTAGTTCAGCAAGCTAATAAAGATGCTGCGATTACTGTTGGTAAAGATACTGGCGGCACTCAAGTGAATGTTGCAGGAACAGCAGGTGACCGTACGGTAACTGGTGTTAAAGCGGGAGCCGTTACGACGACTTCAAAAGATGCAGTAAATGGTTCTCAACTTAATACCACAAATCAGGCACTTGTAAACTACTTAGGTGGTGGAGCAGGTTATGACAATATTACCCAAAGCTTCTCAAATCCGACATATAACGTAGGTGATAAATCTTACAACAATGTTGGTGATACGATAGGTGCATTGAATCAGGCTGATCAAACATTAAATACCAAAATTGACAGTGTAACCAATAAGCTTGAGCAAGCATTCTATTCGACAAACCAACGTATCGACAAATTAGAAGAAAAAATGTCTGCGGGTATTGCTGCAAATGCGGCACTTGAAAATGCGCCATTTATTCCAGGAAAATTAACGATGGCGGTTGGTGCTGCTTATTACAATGAGCAAAATGCTGTAGGTGTGACCTTACGTAAAACTGCTGATAATGGACGTTGGTCACTTACAACAGGTGCATCGCTTGGAAGTCAGGGTAGCCCATTAGTTCGTGTTGGCGTAAGTACAGTAATTGACTGATTGCCTAGCTAAGGAGAGTTTATCTCTCCTTTAAAATAATATTGTGAGTATGAAAATGAAGCAAAATATTCAAATTTTGGTAATGGGCATCTTGGTAAGTTTAAGTATTACTGGATTTACGGATACTGAAGTAGCAATTCAAAGAAATGAAGTAAAATTCCCAGCAATTGAAAAGAGTTATCTTAAACAAATAAAACGTTATGAGTATGATGACGTTGCACGTTTGGATAAAGGATTAGATAAAGATCAAATTCGAGCTTTACTAGGCAATCCACAATTTAGTGAAGGACTATTTGGAGTAAAAGTCTGGAACTATGTATTAGATATACGTATACCAAATAGTAATCAATATCAACGCTGTCAGTTACGCATTGATTTTAATAAAAAATATTTGGCAGAAAATTTATTTTGGAAAGGTGAGGCATGCGAAGGTTTGGCTACTTGGGGAGGGTATAATCAGTCGCCAGAGCATACTAATTTAATTTTTGAGCGGGCAGCAAGTGTGTTATTCACCTTTGATAGATTTGATAATAATGCTATTGAACAAGGTGTTCATAGTGTGCAGGAAATTGCTGAACAGATCAAAAAAAGCCAGACAACAACACCAGTTATTGTTTCAGGTTTTACCGATCGATTGGGTAAATTTAGCTATAATCAAGAATTGTCTTCACAGCGTGCTAATACAGTTGCCAAGTTATTGGTTCAACAAGGTATTGATCCTACACGTATACAGATACAGGCGAATAGCCAAACTGATCTATACAAGCAATGTTCAGGAAAAAATAATTCACAGCTTATTGAATGTTTAGCGCCAAATAGACGTGTCAATATAAGTTGGTAAATGATCTACCACATAAAAGTAATCCTATTAAAAAGGATTACTTTTATAGATTATAAAAAAATAAGAAAAATTATAATTAATATTTTTATCTATTTGAATTTTTAACTATTTTTATTTGAATTTTCTTATTTACAACTCTGCCAATATTTATATGAAAGATATTAATGCATTGAAAATATTAGAATTTGATCATAAAAAATTGTCTAAATATATCTTATACCTACGTAAAAGTAGAATAAAAATATAAATATCAATAGCTTAAATTTTTTATGAAATAATTAATGAATTTAAATGACAAAAAACACCTTAATCGTAAAAAAATGTAACAAAAGCGTTTTTAATTTTTAACGTTAAGAAAAATTAAAAAATTGATTAAATTACTATTTTTTTCTAAGTATAAAAAAAGTTAACAAAATTTGGCAATTGTTGTGACTTTGTTTGATTTTGATATTTTAAAATGTGATTTACTTCTCAAAATAAAAAAGATATTTTCACAAAAAATAAGCAATTTAACTATTTTGATTGCAAAACTTTACAAATGTAAGCGTCAAGTTTACGGGTGGGATTATGAATAAGATATACAAAGTTGTATGGAATGCTTCTATTGGTACATGGACTGTTGTATCAGAATTGGCTAAAAGTAAAACGAGAACTGGTTCTGTTTCATCATCTTCTGAAATAACTAGTTCACAAAATGAGATCATTTCTAGAGAAAAGAAATTTAGACCTAAGGCCCTTGTATTATCTATCATCTCCTGTTTAGCCGCTTCACATGTGTGGGCTGACTACACAAATTTGTATGGTTCAATTATTGATACAAGCCCAACCATCAGTAATGGTATTGCCATAGGTGCAAACACCGGTACTCCGGCTACTGCAAATGATTCTAACGGATTAGCCGTTGGTTCAAGAGCAAATGCCAGCGCAGCAGATTCAACTGCATTAGGAAATTATGTAAATGCGACAGGGGTAAACTCAACAGTAGTTGGGGGACAAGCAAGTGCTGCTGGCGCGCAATCAATTGCACTTCAAAATAACAGTGATGCAGATCTTGTTGCAGAAGGCTTGGCAACGGGATCATCTTTTACAGCAGTTGATAGTGCTTCTAGTTACAGTGTCGCAATTGGTGCGATGAGCCAAGTTGTTGGTTCAACAGCAGCAATGGCGATAGGAAAAAATGCTCAAGTTAACAGTGGGGCAAATAATGCTACTGCAATTGGTAATACAGCGACGGTAGATACAAACGCCGTTGATGGTGTTGCTATAGGTACTAATAGCTTAACCTCAGCAGCAAATAGTGTATCCCTTGGGCCTAGATCAACCGCAAGTGTAACGAATTCAGTGGCTTTAGGCGCGGGTTCTACAACTACGGTACAAAGTGGTAATTCATATATAACAAATGTTGCAGCATCTACAACCAATGGTGTTGTTTCGGTGGGCTCAGCAACAAATACTCGACGTATTCAAAACGTAGCCGATGGTGCTGCCGATTCAGATGCGGTTACGGTTGCTCAGTTAAAGGATGTAAATAATCGTGCTGTAGGCAATACGACCGCATTGGGTGGTGGTGCAGCATATAATCCTGCAACAGATGTATATACGGCCCCAAGTTATACGATCACTAAAACAGATGGAACAACTTATACTCCTGTTAATACAGTGTCAGGGGCCTTAACTAATCTAAATAATGAAGTTGTAAAACCTATTACTTTCGCTGGTAATACAGGAAGTTCAGCAAATAATTTAGGTACAACACTTAATATCACTGGAGCAGGCTCAACTGCTGGAACCTATTCTGGAAATAACTTAAAAACGGCTGTGACTGGTAACACAGTTAATATTCAGATGGCGGATGCGCCTGTTTTTTCTGGTACTGTCACAGCGGGTAACTTAACGACTGGCGGCTCATTAAATGTTACTGGCGCAAGTAACCTAAATGGCGGCGCTAACCTTAATAATCAAAAAATTACCAATTTAGCAGCCGGTACGATTTCTTCTACCTCTACAGATGCAGTGAATGGTAGCCAGTTAAATACGACTAATCAGAATGTAACGACTGCTCAGAATACCGCAAATACAGCAGTAACGAATGCGGCAGCAGCTCAAAATACTGCAAACACGGCAGTCACCAATGCAGCAGCAGCACAAGCAACGGCAGACAAAGGTCTGAACTTTAGTGTCAATGGTGGCACAGCTGACAACGTAAAGTTAGGTGAAACAGTTAACTTTGCCAATGGCACCAACACCACAGCAGTATATGACCCGACAACCAATACCTACAAATACAATGTGAATGACAACATTGCATTAACCAATGCGGGTAGCCTAACGGTTGGGAATAGCAAGGTTGATAACAGTGGCTTAACTATTACTGGTGGCCCAAGTGTAACGACTGCAGGTATTAATGCGGGTAACCAAAAGATTACCAATGTTGCAGCTGGAACAGTTTCTTCTACTTCTACAGATGCAGTGAATGGTAGCCAGTTAAATACGACTAATCAGAATGTAACCACTGCTCAGAACACCGCAAACACAGCAGTAACGAATGCGGCAGCAGCCCAAAATACTGCAAACACGGCAGTTACCAATGCAGCAGCAGCACAAGCAACGGCAGACAAAGGTCTGAACTTTAGTGTCAATGGTGGCACGGCTGACAATGTGAAGTTAGGTGAAACAGTTAACTTTGCCAATGGCACCAACACCACAGCAGTGTATGACCCAGCAACCAATACCTATAAATACAATGTGAATGACAACATTGCATTAACCAATGCGGGTAGCTTAACGGTTGGCAATAGTAAGGTAGATAACAATGGATTAACCATTACTGGTGGTCCAAGTGTAACCACAGCCGGTATTAATGCGGCTAACCAGAAGATTACCAATGTTGCCGCAGGAACTATTTCTGCGAGTTCTACAGACGCAGTGAATGGTAGTCAGTTAAATACCACGAACCAGAATGTAACCACTGCTCAAAATACTGCTAATACAGCGGTAACGAATGCGGCAGCAGCACAAAATACTGCTAATACAGCGGTAACGAATGCGGCAGCAGCACAAAATACTGCTAATACAGCGGTAACGAATGCAGCAGCAGCTCAAAATACGGCAAACACGGCAGTCACCAATGCAGCTGCTGCCCAGGCGACAGCAGACAAAGGCCTGAACTTTAGTGTCAATGGTGGCACAGCAGACAATGTGAAGTTAGGTGAAACGGTTAACTTTGCAGATGGCACCAACACCACTGCCGTGTATGACCCTGCCACCAATACCTACAAATACAATGTGAATGACAACATTGCATTAACCAATGCGGGTAGCCTAACAGTTGGGAATACCAAGGTTGATAACAGTGGATTAACCATTACAGGTGGTCCAAGTGTAACGACTGCAGGGATTAATGCGGGTAACCAGAAGATTACCAATGTAGCAGTAGGAACTATTTCTGCGACCTCTACAGATGCAGTGAATGGTAGCCAGTTAAATACGACTAATCAAAACGTAACCACTGCTCAGAACACCGCAAACACAGCAGTAACGAATGCGGCAACAGCCCAAAATACTGCAAACACGGCAGTTACCAATGCAGCAGCTGCACAAGCAACGGCAGACAAAGGCCTGAACTTTAGTGTCAATGGTGGCACGGCTGACAATGTGAAGTTGGGTGAAACGGTTAACTTTGCAGATGGCACCAACACCACAGCAGTGTATGACCCTGCCACCAATACCTATAAATACAATGTAAATGACAACATTGCATTAACCAATGCGGGTAGCTTAACAGTTGGGAATAGCAAGGTTGATAACAGTGGTTTAACCATTACCGGCGGTCCAAGTGTAACGACTGCAGGGATTAATGCGGGTAACCAGAAGATTACCAATGTTGCAGCTGGAACTATTTCTGCGACCTCTACAGATGCAGTGAATGGTAGCCAGTTAAATACCACGAACCAGAACGTAACCACTGCTCAGAACACCGCAAACACAGCAGTAACGAATGCGGCAGCAGCACAAGCGACGGCAGATAAAGGCCTGAACTTTAGTGTCAATGGTGGTACAGCAGACAATGTGAAGTTGGGTGAAACGGTTAACTTTGCAGATGGCACCAACACCACTGCCGTGTATGACCCTGCCACCAATACCTACAAATACAATGTGAATGACAACATTGCATTAACCAATGCCGGTAGCCTAACAGTTGGGAATAGCAAGGTTGATAACAGTGGATTAACCATTACAGGTGGTCCAAGTGTAACGACTGCAGGGATTAATGCGGGCAACCAAAAGATTACCAATGTTGCAGCTGGAACTATTTCAGCGAGTTCTACAGATGCAGTAAATGGTAGCCAGTTAAATACGACTAATCAGAATGTAACCACTGCTCAGAACACCGCAAACACAGCAGTAACGAATGCGGCAACAGCCCAAAATACTGCAAACACGGCAGTTACCAATGCAGCAGCTGCACAAGCAACGGCAGACAAAGGCCTGAACTTTAGTGTCAATGGTGGCACGGCTGACAATGTGAAGTTGGGTGAAACGGTTAACTTTGCAGATGGCACCAACACTACAGCAGTGTATGACCCTGCCACCAATACCTATAAATACAATGTAAATGACAACATTGCATTAACCAATGCGGGTAGCTTAACAGTTGGGAATACCAAGGTTGATAACAGTGGTTTAACCATTACCGGCGGTCCAAGTGTAACGACTGCAGGTATTAATGCGGGTAACCAGAAGATTACTAACGTTGCAGCTGGAACCAATGCGACTGATGCTGTCAATGTTAGTCAGCTTGATGCGTTAAGCACCTCAAGCAATAACAAGACTGATGCCTTGGGCAACAGCACCGCCAACAATCTGGGCGGTGGGTCAAGCTATGACAGTACAACAGGTGCGGTAAGCTCACCGACCTATACCGTAAATGGCAACAATGTGAATAACGTGGGCGATGCGATCACAGCACTGGATAAAGGCTGGACCTTACAAAGCAATGGTGCCAATGCCGCTGCAGTAAAAGCTGGAGATACGGTTGATATTGGTACGGTTGCAGGTGAAAGCAACCTGAAAGTGACCAAGACCGGTAATACGATCCAGTATGGCTTAAACCGTGATCTGAATATTGACAGTGTAACGGCAGGTGACAGCAAGCTGGATAGCAATGGTTTAAGCATTGTAGGTGGCCCAAGTGTCACTAAGACTGGTATTGATGCTGCAGGCAACACGATCACTAATGTAGCAGCAGGTACCAATGCTACCGATGCAGTAAACAAAGGCCAGCTTGATGCATTAAGCATCTCAAGCAACAACAAGACCGATGCTTTGGGTAACAGCACGGCCAACAATCTGGGTGGTGGGGCAAGCTATGACAGTACAACAGGTGCGGTAAGCTCACCGACCTATACCGTAAATGGCAACAATGTGAATAACGTGGGCGATGCGATCACTGCATTAGACAAAGGCTGGACACTACAAAGCAATGGTACCAATGCGGCTGCAGTAAAAGCTGGAGATACGGTTGATATTGGTACGGTTGCAGGTGAAAGCAACCTGAAAGTGAGCAAGACCGGCAATACGATTCAGTATGGCTTAAATCGTGATCTGAATATTGATAGTGTAACGGCAGG
>NZ_JFWX01000056.1:0-21458 GCF_000588095.1 Acinetobacter sp. 1130196
TGAGCCAATTGATCTTGCGCATCAAAACGCTCTTTGATTTTTGGGATTAAATTTGATTGACCTAAAATGGTTGCTTTGTTGATTTCCTCCTCACGTTTTTTGCTTCTAGCAACTGTTTCTGAGTCATATGTTGCCTGTAGCTGCTTAACTTCCTCAAGAGTTTTAGCACGTGCCTTATATGCTTCATCTTCAAACTTTGAAAGATCTCCAATTGCTTTGGAGGCTGCATCAGGACTAGCACCTAAAATCTTATTCAGTTGATTAAAGTAAGAGTCTTGTTTGGCTAGATGCTGTGACGCTTTCTCTTTGCCTAGTTTCTTGCCTTCATAATCCCAGCCAATCAAGTTTTTCCCAATGATTTTTTCTAGACTTCTATAGTCTAAATCATCATTAAGCAGAGCATTTTTAGATTTGCTGTAGCTTTTGTTGGTCATAACCTCTTGCAACAAAAACTTTGCTTGCGCATCTAGCGCATCTTGCGTTTGTTGGATCTGTCCTTTCTTATCTAAAACGCCCTGCCCCTGTAAAGTTTGCATTAATTTTGTTGAGCGACCCTTTTGCCAAGATATAAATCCTGTATTGGTATAGCCGTTATTCGCATCTTTATGGCTCCCAAACATTGCCTCATTTCTAAAATCATTCTCTCTACCAACTTGTGCTGTTAATACGCGAGCTTGCTTATCTCCTAAACCAGCATTACGGAAGGACTGATATACGCGAAGCATATTTCTTACTTGCTCATTATTCCCTGCGAGCAATACCGCTTGCTTTGTTAGCTCTTTAGTTTGCTTACGCTCGGCATCATTTAGGGCATCCTTTTTATCTTTAAGTACATCAAGGGCCTTTTGAGCTTGTGCAACTAAATCCATCTCCTCTTTAGTGACTATTGCAGTAGTGCCAGGAGGAGCAACAGCCTGTTTAGCTTTTTGCAGTTCAATGATCTTTTTAACAGTTTCTTCACTGTAGCCAAGATTTAATAAAGCCAACTCTTCATTAGAGTTAAGAACTTCAGCACGAAGGCTATCAAAATATCCTTTCTGTGCTTTTGCAGCTTTATCTGCAGCATTCGCATTGCTATTTAGCTCATCAGTATTTCCCTTTACTTGAACAGCAGCATTTTGTGCTTGGTTGCCAGCAAGCTGTACATTAACAGTAAATAATTTCAGTTTCTCCGCAGATAAATTCGCTTTTGACGAGTTCTCATCATACTGCGCGGCTTGCTTTTTAAGGTTTTCATATAGATCTGTAGGTAACTTAATTTTATTTAAGCGCTCAATGGCTTCTGTATAGCTGATAGTTCCTTTACGAGCCTCTTGAGAAATTTTTTCAACTTCCCAATTGCCACGAGCATAGTTTTCGATATCAATTAATGCAGATGCAACTGAACGTGACGATTTGTCTAATGCTTCGTTCTGGGCATTAAACGCTGCCGTTAAATCATCAACTGCCTTTGTTTTATCATTGCCAGCTAATTTCTTTAATGCTTCGTCTGTCTTTTCTGCAACTCGAGCCTGTTCTTCAAGCTTTTTATTAGCTTCAGCTGTGTTGTCTCGCATTAATAAATATCCAGCTGCTAAACTTGCTACTGTAATCCCAATACCAACTGGACCACCAAGTAAACCTAAAAGCCGTGATCCTATCCCTACACTTGCCGCACCAGCTGCTGCTGATCTTGATTGAGCTACAGCCAATGCTTCTTCAGCAAGTGCCAATTCTCTTGTAACTTGAGCCTCAATTTTCTTTAACTCAGCCATACGAGTTAATGTCGCTGTTCTGCCTTTTTCAGTAATTTGAGATTTAAGGCGCTGTACTTCTAGAGCTTTCTCAGCCGCAATAGCAGCTAAAGTTGCTTGAGTATTTGCAACAACTGTTTGAGTGCTAATAACTTGTTGAGCAGCCGCAGCCTTTTCTGCTTGAATTGAAGTGTACTGAGTAATTGTCTGTGAAGCTAATTCCTTAGTTTTTGCTGCAACTGCAACACCAGATGCATAAATTGTAGGGATATAAGTGCCCAGCCAATATGCTCCACCAACCATCATTGCAGATGTTAAAACATCTAAGTTGCTAGCTAAAGTCTGAATTGTGCCCGCAAGGACTTGAGCTGCGCCAGAACCTTTACCTGACTCACCAACAAATTTAGTAATTTCGTTGTTGAGTAGTGTTAAGGATTGCCCAATAGTGATATCAGTTTTTGCAAAGAGTGCATCAACATCTTTTTCTACATTTCTGAGTGCTTTCACAATCTCTTGAGATGTAATTTTCCCTTCTGCAGCTACTGATCGTAATTCACCTACAGTAATACCCATACCTTGAGCGATTGCTTTTGCTAAAGCAGGTGTTTGCTCCATAACGGAGTTCAGCTCTTCACCTCTGAGAGTTCCGCTCGCCAGTGCCTGCCCAAATTGGACTAAAGCTGCATCAGCAGCTTCTGCGCTTGCACCACTAATTGCAACAGCTTTCGATACTGTTTCAGTTAGACGAGCTGTTTCATCCATATTTAAATTGAGCGTTTTCGCATTATCACTAAATCGCTGGTAAACCTGTAATACAGAATTCCATGTCGAATAGGTTTTTTGAGCAATTCGGAAAGTGTCTTCCGTTGCTTTATTTAGTTCAACTTGAGAATTGGTGACTAATTTAAGTCTGTTCTGAAGCCCTGTATAAGTATCCATCTTAGAGATTGCTGCACTCACAGTAACTAATCCTGCCATATATCCAGCAAGTTGACGTGTAGCAACAGATAATGCATCCATTGATTTGGTGGCAAAGTCACCTTTACGCTCAATGCTATCCAATTCATTGCCTAGATTACGCGCATTACGCTCTGCGTTTTGTGCATCAATTACAATGACGAGACGTGATTCTTGTGCCATCTTACTTTCCTCTAGGCAATAAAAAACCCACTCAATGAGTGGGTTGTTAAGGTTGATTTTTGGGTTAGTGTTTTTGCTTAAGATGCGCTCTTGTTCTCGTGATATCTCAATATGCTGGCAACCTTTTGGAACAGATAGCCCACTAAGAATCCATTTAAGATTATCCCGATACCTGTAATAACCATGATTCCTGACCATACGGTCTCGGTGCCATAATAAGTTCTTGGAACTTCAACTCGGCCAAACACAAGTATAAAAATAAATCCAGATATAATACCTAGAACAATTAACCCCCATCCGATGGCATTGCAAACTTCACTTTCTTTCATTGTTTGATATTGTGGTGTGCTCATGCTGTATCTCTTCTTTAATTACCAATTCGAATTTACTTTCTGCTGAGTTTTAATCTTTTCAGCCATATCATCCGATAGAGTATTAATCTTACTAATAATCAGTGGTGTGGACTTCCTACTTTCAGTTATAGGGTAATTTTGTGCAGGCATCATTATTCCAGCACTCATGTGCGATGGAGCGCTATAGGTTAAACCATCATAACCCACGCGCATTTTCCCATCCTTAGTGTCCACTCTTACAGTAAAATCAACACGTTCGTTTCCTGTCATTGCCAAGCACTCCATGCCCGAACAAGGATATCGCATATTGCCCTTTCCAATGATAGTGCCTGATGCCTTATCTTCATATTGAATTACTGCGTTAGCAGAAGCAAAAGCTACAGCGAACCATTGTCTAGCGCCATCATAAATCTGTGCTTGGTTTAATCCATCAATTTGATAAACCTTTTCAAATTTTACAGGCTCTGAGGGTTGTTGGGGAGTTGTCGCACACCCCGCTAAGCCCAATCCAAGAAATCCCGCTAATAAAATCTTTTTCATAATGTAATCCATTTGTTATTAATCTCACACAATTTAACAAATGGACAAAATAATGTCATCAAGAACTTAAAAAGGAAGATTCTCTACTAGTCCATGTGGTCAAGCCAAAATACATCCTCAAAATTTTTACATACACCTGCTTTTTTGAGTTCTTTATATATAAGTAAGGCTGTATCGATCTTGACAGAATGTCCCTGCTCGGCTCTTGTCACATAGTTTGATAGAACTCTGCTACCACTAACAAAACCACACCGCTTTGATAGCTCATAAACCGTTAAGCCTGCTTTTTCACGCAAACAAGCAACATTATTCTTTACTTCCATTGCTGCACCACAAGTTAAATTTTAGAATATTGTAGCACAATAAAAGATAATTACTATTTTTTGTGTTAGCACAACAAAAAGAATTGACACAATAAAAGATATTAAATAAGATGACTTCATCAAGGCTAAAAGCCATGAAAAAGAAAACCCCTTGCAGACGTCGAAATCAGGCAAGGGGTTTATGTCTAAACCAATGGAGATTTAAGACATGTCTAATATAGCACAAATCAACGATACCAAAATATCAATTGTTAACTTCAAATCTGTTCCAGTTGTTACTACAGCAATGCTTGCTGATTTCTATGGAACCGATACAGACAACATCAAACAAAACTATTCTCGAAATAAAGAGCGGTTTGTAGAAGGTAAACACTTCTTCAAAATTATTGGTGAAGAATTGAAAAAATTTGTAGGTGACTTAAAGTCACTTGCAAATTTCCCTGCAATTTCAAATAAAACTCGATCCCTTATCTTATGGACAGAACGAGGGGCTGCTCGTCACGCCAAAATGTTGGATACAGACCAAGCATGGGAAGTTTTTGAGCAACTTGAGGATTGCTATTTTGTCCGTAAAGAGATTTTAGCCAAAACCCACAAAACAGAACGTGAACCTTTAACAAGTGCCGTAAATCTACTTGTGTCTAAAACCAAGCACCTAAACTACAGCGATGCTTATAAGCTAGTTCACCAACGCTTCAATGTTCTGCATATTGATGAAATTCCATATGATGTAATTCCTGTGGCGGTTGAATATGTTCACCACTTGATCGCTATGTACAGCAGAGCTGAGAAGTACAAAGATACTGAACCAAACATTCATACTGTATTGCGAGATAAGGATGTTCAATTCTTGATGTGGTATGTCCCAATTCTTGGCAAGTTCATTAAGAATGAAATCTATCCAGCTTTAACCGCCATTCAAAGTAATTATGCGGGCCGTTTAAGCGGGTTAGCATCTGAAACAGTTTGTCATGCCAATGCTTTAAATCGTAAAGCGATTGGATATGGCCTTACTTTAGAGCATGTTGGGAATAAATCACCGCATGACATTGAATGGTATTTAGCTCATTAATTCATTATCGGGTATTGTTGTAATAACAATACCCCTATGTTTAGAGGTAATTTAACAAACTGATCATTAAATGTCACATAAAGAAAAACCCGCACTTGGCGGGTTCTTAATTCTTTTAAGCTTGCATCTCGTCTTCTTCGAATGGGAGCAAAGGCGTAATCTTTTGCTTCAGCTCCTCAACCTTACTTAATGCTTGAGGTTTGTACTGCTTACCAACCAAACATAATGTTCTTCCAGCATTTGAAGCAATTTCAGTAAACTTCTCAAACTCTAATACAGCTCTGTTGAATTGGTTCATTAATCCAAATGCTGTTTGTCGCAATGCTTTTTCACAGTTAATAAAATAACGTCTTGCAACCCGACCTTGTTCATTGTTTTCAACCATTGACAGCTCTTTAGCCATATCAATAGTTAATATGTATTCTCTTGAAGAACGCCCACCATTAGGTTTTTTGGGGTTTACCAAAAAACTAATATAGTCTTCATTTTCAATAAATTTATAGGTCTTAATCCGTTTTTTTATCCATGTGGCAAACATTTCCCCAGATTTAAGCCACTTATGCAATTCACGTGCATCAACAGAAGGCTGAACCTCTCCGCCAATATCTCTATCAACAACTGGAATTAAAGTTTCTTGGTTAATAAGCATATTCATGACATTAGCCCTCCATTGCCCTTAGAGATTTTGTTCTTATTACTTGCATCAAGAAGTGAGTCAGCGAACCCTTGCATATGGCTTATAGCTATAACTTGTTCGCTAAGCGATTGTATTAACCAGCCAACATCATTGAATGTTCCTAACGGTATTTCTTCATTTGCGTTGGCAAGCAATACACCAATAGCACTTAATCCCTTTAAAACTGGAAGGTTTGCATTTTCCGCAGCGCGTCCTACAGATTTTAGAAAATTTTCTTCATCTGCTGAAACAGAACCGTTTTGATCTGTTACCTTCTCAAGAATCTCAATAGGAATGGTTGGCAGTAGATCGGTAATATCTAGAACCTTGTCTTTATCAAATTCGAATGGTATATTTAACATAGTTATCTGTCCTCTGGGACACAGCTAAACCTTGTACAATCTTGGCGGATGGCAAGGTTTTTTTGTGCCTGTTAAATTTCATGCTTTCGCACTCTCTTTGCTTTGTAAAAATTGTTTAATCGCTTGGTTAACAACATAGGTCAATGAGCGATCTTCCTTTTCTGCAATTTCCTTCAATTTCAAATGATCAGTATCATCAAAAAATCGGATTTTTAATTGCTGTTGATTTTGCTTTGCCATAATAATCTCCACAATAGTACCAAGGAGGTACATTTATAATATGCACCTCCTTGCGACCATTGTCAAGTACCTCCATGGTACTTTATGATCAGTATTTCATTTTTGCGGTATATGGTTTATTTCAATGAGCGAGAATCAAAAAGACCCTCAATACAAACTAAGGTGGTCTGAAGAGTTACGTGACAAGGTGGCTGAATCTGCCAAAGCATATAAGCGCTCAATGAATGCAGACATTATTGCCCGTCTTGAAAGAAGCTTTGAGCAGGAATCAGACTTGTCACCGCTTAATATGCCCCCTGAAGAGTTAGAGGCACGTCTTACCAAAGTTCTAGAAGAACGTGAACAAAATAAAAATAAAGATGCAGAACTCAACATTGAGATTTCATCTGAATCTGAGAAAGACAAAAAGATTCAAAGCCTAGAAGAACAACTCGCTAATTCCATGAAAATGATGGAAATGATTACAGGCATGTTCGAGTCAATGCTTAATGGAACCCAAGATGAATATATGGATAAAGTTTTTAAGAAATATCCAAATGTTAAAAAGTTCTATAATAAGTCTTTAGAAGAGTCTAAAAAGTTAATTGATGATGAACTGGACAAAGATGACCCAGTTAAAGGCTCTTGGTAACCCCCCCATATATTAAAAGCACCTCACGGTGCTTTTTGGCGCAATAAAAAACCACCTAGGGTGGTTTTTAAAACATTAGTATATATCTAATGTGGATACACCTTGTATTCACGATCCAACCATAAAATATGGAAAATATCATTTTCGCGATAACCAACCATTGGAGCTAGTCCGTAAAACCTAAATGAAAGTATTGAGGCATCTTCTGGTACAACATTTGGCACAGCTACATTTAAACTTTTTCTTTCTATTTTCTCATAACCCAAACCATGTCTTGCTTCTTTTGCAATCGTTTTCCATGTCATTTCTCGTCTTTTAAAGATAGCATCAGCTAAAGCCTGCTTTTCTGCAGGCTGACAGTTTGAATAACAGTGGTTTTTCTGAATATACTGCAAAGAGAAAATAATACAGCCCTCTTTTTTTGGAAGGCTGTCAGCAGCTTGTTGGGCAATATTTTTTGTTTTATGTGCAGTAGGCTTCTTTATTTTCATATAAAACCTTAATCTTAAGATTCTAATTGAGTTTCAAAGTAAGCCTTCATATCTTTAATAGAAATTTCATTGTTGCAACCTGGCTCATAGGCATTCTTCCATGGAGCCTCTTCGTGGGTCATATTGCGCAATCTCCATGCAGAGAATTGACCATAAGATTCAATTACCTCATCTAGAAGTTCGCGCTGTGCTTCACTTAGAATTTCTATATTAAAATCTTTTGGCGGAGTAACAATATCATTACCTGCAGCCTTGAAGTGATGATAAACAGATGGAACTACTGGGCCATGCAACCATGCCTCTATGCTCTCTGGGAATAACTCTTTATCAAACATTGCCAAATGAAAGCCCTGACAATAATAAACTAATTTTTGTAGTTTTAATGGAGTGATACCTTCACTGCCTTCAAAGCGATTTTCAAGCCAAAGTATGTAATTAGCCACGTCTAATGCTTTAATTGACATTTAATATCTCCAAAACAAACGGATGAGCAACCAGCCATCCTGAATGTTTTATTCAGATGTGCAAAACCCCTTGGGTTAGGCACAATCTAGATAATAGATGGCGTACAACCAAGGGGACTATGTAAAGTAAAATATTATATATTGACAATCCTGTCAATAAGGAATTTTAACGGGAATGTCAAGGGCATAGGCGTATTATGTAACATCAAGTGCGCTATATCACGTCGCAAAGTCTAAGTTATGTACCGTACGTCAGCACTTAAGTCTTCGTCGTTCGTTGCGTCGCCTTCTTATGCGCCTCATCTAAGAACATATCGTCGAGTGTAAAGATACAGTCATTAAAGATATATCGTTCAACCGGTAAATCATATTGCTCAACATAAGCATTAATTGCTGAGATATCTAACGCCAGAGGAACACCTTGTTCATAGCGTCTAGATCGTGCAATCGTGTTATATGCAGACAGAATTGCATTAGCTACATAAGAATAGTCAGGCTTAGTTAGAACCTTCGTATTCTTAAGGTTTAGAGCTTTTGCGACTGCGCCTTGCTTTTTGCTGTAGTCGCTCGCTTCTTCTTCTGAGCCGAACTTTGCCCACTCGTAGAGGCTGACGACTTTCCCACAACATCATCTCGATATTGATTTGCTTCAGCTTGGATCTTTTCAGATTCAGTGCGGATAAAAGACCAAATAGAAACACCTAAATCGCCCATATTGAGCAACTTAAATGCATTTTCGCCATTGAAAGTAGGCTCTGTTTTTACCAGCTCACCTTCAGGACCTTCTTCAACAAAAACCACGCCTTTCCAGTCTTCAATTAAATGCGAAGCCACTGCTTCTAAAACTAATTCATGAAAGAGTTTATCTTCTGTTGTTGCCTTTGCTACGTCAAAGCCTTTTGATGAGATCTGATTATTTGCTCGTTCAAGTGCCACCTGATAAGGCTTATATCCAATACCACGGATCTTAAACTCAGCAAGTACATTGCCTTCAGTATCTTTGTATTCGCGCCACAAACTGACGTCTTTATTTCTTTGAATATTGACTTCAAGAGCCATGTTATTTCTCCAAAAAAGAAGGCAGCAATTAAGCTGCCAAATCAGTATTAAGGCGTTGCTGGTGTACGGGTAATTGTTGGTGCTTCATCAACTACAGTGTAGTCAAAAGAAGTATTTAAGATGTCGCTTGTACCCCCTGTAGGTAATCCTGCCGTAATTTCAACTTTAGGAATGAATAGCTCATATTCATTACCTTCACTGTCTGTAATTGGCACACGAAGAGAGATATTGGCATTCGTGAATTGTTTAGCGTACATCTCAGAGGTGTTTTGAGACCAAGCTGCTGTAAATGATCCTGTCCCTGCTGCAATCATTTCAAGAATCTTTTTAGGATCAATGCCGCTACCTAAACAGCGTTGAACCTGCATTGAGTTATCCCAATTGAATGTAAAAGCTGTAATACATGAGATACCAGCTTGCGAAACACCATCAATCAAAATATCTCCAACTGAAATGTTAGACATTTTAGGATTGTCATCGGCTGGCGTTGCTGTACCCAATGGAGGAGTAGTTGCACCCAAACGACCTAGAGCCATTAACCCGAAAGTCATGGTGATTAAGCCTTGCTCTGGAATATCAATTCCAAAGGTGTTTACATGACATCCACGGAAAACATGGTAGTCATTAACATCTTCAAAGCCACGTAAAACAGAAAAAGTTTGACGAAGTGTGCCGCCAAAAGTTAAGACATTTGAGGACCAACTATTAAAAGCTGCAGCAGCCATTAAGTCTTGTACAAGTTGGCTATATTTTGCCTCACACTTTAATTCACCAGCATATTCTGCACCGGTAATCATTGATGAGCGAGCAATGCGCCCGCTAGTGATTGATTTAGATTCTTCTTTAGAAACTGTGGCATCTAAGCCATTATCTGTAAATTCAAATGTAGTTCGGGAAAACGGCGTTGGTGTAACACCTACCGTGGTTTCTCTTGCAATTTGTGTTAGCTGACGTGCACCACTCGACATGGCTTATTACTCCTAACTGTAGGCATAAAAAAAGCCACCCGAAGGTGGCCGTTAAATTACTGGCGAAAAAAAACCGCCCGAAGGCGGTATGTTTTGATGAGATAACTAGAGAATTCGTTACTATGCTTTTTGAAGGTCTTCTAATTGGCTTTCGTTAAATTTTTCGCCACATTTTTTACAAACCCAAGTTGGTGACTGACCTATGCATTCATAATTGAAGAGTTCAATATTTTTGTGTCTACATGGAGTTTCATCATCTGTTGCTTCAAATTCTAGAATCTCACCAGTAACAGTTTCAAAATAAATTTTTGACATATCAGTTCACCGTAAATCCAATTGTCACATTGTATTGTTGAAAGTCAGCATCTTTACCAGCATCAATCGATTGACCCTGAAAACATTCTAAATGCTCGAATCTGAAATATTCAAAATGGGAAAGTAACTCAACACTGAGCACAGTTATTTCCTGGTCTCCGGTATTCGGCCTTGCAAAGCATTGGATCAAAATATTACCTGTACGGCGAGTACAAGGCTTATCGGCTAATCCAGCAATGAAACTTGGCCCCCACTTAATTGACAAACTACACCATAAACCTTTATTTGGTACCGTAAAGCCTGGAGCATTTGGATATTTGATTCTCTCTTGAGAAATTCCTGTGAAGCTCATCATACGGTCGACTATTGCTTGTCTAGCTTCCTCTAAAGTCATTGCCATTTAGCCACCATACTTTTGAGTAATGTAAGTAAACGTTGTGCTATAGATGCCTAACGGCGCTTGATCGGACCAACCGTTCTCTAATCGCTCAGCATAGGGCTTGTTGTTTTGAATATAGATCAAACTACCAAGTTTAAATTTCACAGCTTGAATAGCGGCATCTTGCACAGCATTTGTAGAAGGTTCTCTTACCCCATAGTCGCCAGATCCTACAGAAACAATGTGAGAAGCCCGATAAGCTCCAGTATCAACTGGACTTGAAACGACAAGTGATTGCACTGTATCCATGGTGATTTTTTTTACATGTTCATCTGCCTGTTTCTCAACTTCAAAACTAAAGCTGCTCGGCCTTGCTCCCTTCCACCCCATGTTTTTTAACCTCACTTGCTTCGAACATTTCAAAAAGGTCTTGAGCGATCGCTTGTATCGAATACACTTCAAACTCTACACTCGGCTCGCGCTCACCCATTCGCCGTTTTACTATTTGCCAGATATGAACAGCCTCATGTAAAAGCAATCCATAAACTTGTATTTGGTCCTTATCCGCTGTATCACCAATTTGGACAATTGCATAAGCGCCGTCTGAATAAGAACTAACCTGAGCATCTGCCCCCATATCTAAAAATTGATCAGCTTTGCCCATATCTTCAAATAACAAATCCATATGTATTTGATTTCTAGCAAGTGCATATTTGACATGTTGAAACGGTGAAATGTACCACTCAGGAACATAATCAAGATTAATCATTTAAGTCCCTATACTTTTCGAAGCTGACATTTCCAACTTGCACCAATTGGGTCCTGTTTAATATGCATGATTCGAAAGGTACCTTGCGCCGTACTCCATTCATCATCAATCATTGGCTCTTTGGTAACTTCATTCTGCAGCACAATAGCTTTTTTATCTGTTGCCAATACTCCAAGTGTTAAAATCTCATATTGGTTATACGAACCAAACAAAACGCCTCTCCCTTTATAATGCTCAATTACATTTTCAGAAGTATTCGTTTTAGGATTCCACTTTGTGCTTACAACCCGGTCACAAGTAAAAGAATGAACGGCGTCAGCGAGGTCTTCATTAAATGCTTCAGCAATATCTGCTTGGAGTTCATCACGTAAACCCATATCAATTTCTCACTAAAGGAATGGTGAAGAACTTATGCTTTGGCAAATTCTCAGCCCTAATAAGTGCTAAAGCAATCTGTTCAAAGCTTGATAATGAAAAGCTTCCATCTTGATATTCTTTTTCAGACTCTACCGTGTCAGCTTTTACTTTTTTGCGCTTAAGCTCTTGTTCTTTCCCGCTGTAAATCTCGCCCGCCTGAATGCCTTTAATAATTTCGCATGCTGCAAGCTTAAGATTTTCTGTGACTGGATCAGGCACAAACCCAATCTCGTTTTTCATCCAGGTATTAGCCAATAAAACCAAACGAGCTTTATCACCATCCGGTGCAAAGTCAGCTCCTAAGATTGTTTCTGCATCTGCAATGGTGATGAAAGTCATGGTTTATTCCTTAGGTTGATCTTCGGGTTTAGTATTCTTTGGCTCTTGAGCAGGCTTCTGCTTATTTTTGCTTTCCAGATCTGCGATAGTTTTATTTAAGCTTTCAACAGTTTTTTCTAGCTCAGCCGCCTTAATGGCCAATGCATCTCGTTCTTGAGTCACGCCTGATAGTTGAGTTTTTTGGGCTTCAATTTCTGCTGCAAATTTTTCTGACCCTACGAGCGCTTCTTTTAACTGACTGTTTTCTACAGCCAATTCTCGGTTCAACTCACTAATAGCTTCTAATGCATCTGTTTCATCAAATTCATCATTTTCAAAGTCATCGGGCTTAAAAGCTGCATCTAAAATCTTATAGCCTTTACCTTTCAACTCTCGTTTACGCTCTTCACTAACAGGATGTGGTTCGTAAATTACTTTCTGTTCTTTAGACATTTTCAACTCCAAAAAATAAAGCAGCCCGAAGGCTGCCAATTAATTACTGCGCTGCATCTGCAATGGTGATCACACCAGCAGTATGTTTAATGCTAGTTGCTGACTTGTCCCAGTTTGTGCCAGTTGCTAATTCAGCATCACTTGGAGATTTGCCACCATTTGCCTCATCCCATGTGTAGCCTTTAAGACCAACACCAAATGAGTAATCAACCTGTAAAGTCGTTTCAATACGATCTTTACCGTTGGTAGTTTCAATGTTTGATACAACATCACCACCGTCTGACACGATAGCTGCCGCATCCGTCAAAGAAAGCACTTTAAGCTGGTTTGGAGTTCCTGCTGTATATAATGCAGGCGCATCAGTTACTACAACCAACTTGCCAAGAATATCAATTACACGCACATTGCCTGATTGAAACAACTGTTGTGCATTGCTCAAGTTCTTTTCGATGAGCTTGTGATATGCAGTGCCATTCATAACATCAGTGATGATATTTCCAGAATGGTCTCCAAACTTAGCATGAGCGCCATTCATAGCACTATAAGTAAGTCCAGCAGTTGCAGACACATCATTTGTTGCATCTGGTTGGTTTGAAATTGCCGCCACAAGAGCCGCAATTGCTGTGTTGAGTTGGTCTTTAAGCATTAAACTTGCAAAAGTACGAGATGCAACTTCAATACCTTGTGCTGTTGGACGCTGTAACCACGTCATTTGAGAAGGCTCATAGCGAACTGGGCCAATACCACCTGCAACTTTTACGCTTGAGTGCTTAATCTCAGACAAATCTGTGATAGGTGCTGTACCATTTGCAGCATATCGGTCTACACGACGTTGAGCACCATCAAGTGACGCAAAGAATGACTCTTGTAAGAAGTCGCCAGTAAATCCATCTGTGGTTAAACGAATCGCGCCACCAGATGCAGCGTTAAATTTCTGCACCATTTGGGCAAGAGTTTCAATTGTGGCAGGCATGATGTATTCATTGAAAACCTGCATTTGAGATAAAGACATAATTTCTCCAATTACTTATCTAAATTAAATTTTGCTGCAATAGCGGCTTGGCGTTCTTGGATTGTTCCACCCATATTGCCGACATTACTGTTATTTCCCCCGCCACCTTGACCACCGTATCCACCACCAGTGCTTTGATTGCCTTTAAGAATTGAGTCTTTATGTTGGTATCCTCCAACTAATGTTTCTAAAGCCTCATCAAAGTCGGCAACTTCACCATGTTTGGTTCGTGAATAGATCTTTTGACCATCAACGCCATAAGCCACAACCTTCCCATCTTCAATTTTGAAGTTGTTGCCAAATGTCGCTTGAATCATGTCAGCAGGTACTGCAATTTTTTCTTGAATGAACTTTGAACGAGCAAAACCACCACCGATCAGCTCTTTATGTAGTTGAGCCTGAACTGAATCACGCTCTTGAGTAAGTTGCTGAATCTGTGGCTCGTATGATTTTTTCAGTGCTTCAGTAAGCTCTGCTTTAACTTTCTCGATTTCACCTGCATCCACAAGTTTCTTAGCATCAAGATTAGCCATAGTTTCTAGAGCAGCTTTAGCCTTTTCAGGATCCAAGCCCTCAAAGACTTTTAATGATTTCTCAGCGGCCTCTTTTGCTTCACGATGTGTTTTAGCTTCCGCATTCAGTGAACTGATCTTACCTACCGCTTGAGCAGCATCAAAACCAACTTCCTTACCATCATCATGCACATAGATAGGCAATCCGCCTGCATCTAGTTCCGCATATTTCTTACCGTTTACTTCTGTCGTTTTAAGTTTCATTGGTTATCCAACCTTTTCTAAATTAATGAGTTTCCACTCGTTCGCTGTAGGCATCCGCTTTCAGCAGACAATAAAAAAGCACCCGAAGGTGCTAAGGTTTGAATTAGGTTTAATACTGGGTACATGCTTTAGGCTGTTTAAAGCTATAGCCAGAAATCGCCATATATCTTGGAACTATCTTCCGAACAAAAGGCAATAAAATAAGGTTTGTACCAAGTATGTACTGTGCCTCAGTCATAGTTATCTGTTTCATAATCCCAACCTCTTAAACATTTCTTCATCAAGCTTTTTGAGTTCAGCAAGTGTGAATGGCTGACCAGTTAAAGGGTCTACAAACTTATCCAAAGAATATTTACCCTCTTTGAATAGCTTGTATCGTGATGGACCTAGCCACTGTTGTTGAAAGGCTACAGATTGCCCATCAAACCAGTTTTTAAAAGATGTATTGGAATCAACAGTGTTAATTTCCCCTGCCTCTCCCACTTTAGAATTGAAGGGTCGTTTGCCTATGGTTGTACCTTCTTTATTCGTAACTGGAAGAATAATGCTTCTACAATTTGGATGAAGTGGTGGAGTGGGATGTGGTTCATCTGCTTTGTAAACAGCACCATCCAAACTTGCACATTGCTTGCTTGTTCGACTATCCAGAGTAGCCACAAACTTCACATATGAAACGTCCAATACCTTGTAAGTATCAAGCATAGCCTGATTAGAAACATGGCTTCTAGCCGTTCTCACCATGGTGGAAATACTGGACCTTGATTGCTCCAATATCCCATCTTGATAATTTAGAGCCTTCTTGCCTTTAATTCGATGAATGATTTGCTGGTTCGTTTGACTTTGAGAGAGCCCATCACGGATAACTTGCTCAACCCTTGTTTTGGCATCATCAGCAATCTTATTGAAGAGATAGTCTAGCAATACCCCGCCTGACATAGGCTGCTTCTTGATCTTGCTGTATAAGGTCTTAGCATTTGGTTCCTTGATTTTCTCTCCAAGAATTCGAGCTTGATACATTGCCTCATTCACGGCTAACGCTGATGCCGAAACGGTAAATGCCTCTGGAATCGTTGTAAGTAAAGATGATTGCCACGCTTGAATACTTGCTCGAATCTCTTTAAGAGCTGGTGTTGTGTACTGACCCGCCATCAATGCTGACTTTTCAGCTTCTGACAATTCATCTAGCAAATCTCTTAATTGGCTTAACATCTCATTTGATAAAGAGTCAAATTGGATTAAAAGTGAATTAATTTCGCTTGATGAAAGTCTGTAAAGATAGGCTTGATGCTGAACCAGATTATTGAACAGATCCTGTTGGATTATTTGATCCATTGTTTGCACCATTCATGTTATAAGCAGGCATTGGGCTATTCATTTGCTCTTCTTCAAGCATGTCTTGAATCTCTTCATATGAATAATCAGGGAACTCACCCGTTTGCTGATATTCATGCCAAACTTTAAATGGATACTTACCAGCAACACATGCCTCATAAAGCTGCTTAGAGCGCTCGTTGTCAAACTGAGGCTTACTAAATTCTTTCGAGATTTCAAATACCAACTCTTCTGGAAGAATTGAATCCACATTAGGCATAGCAAATTTTGCACACCAACGTAGAGCTTGAGTTATTGCTGCACTGATATTTACAGTACAAAGAGATAGTACAGAATGCTGTACAGCATCGTCATTGTTTGCTTCAGTAGCAGTCTTATTTGCTGAGCCAGCCTGAACCAATCGAGCACCTAATTCTTTCATCTGCTCCCATTTCTTTTCCATGGCAGTTTGTGAAAGCGTGTTGGGGTTAGCTTGTGCAAACCCTAATTTCACAGGAAATGCGTTCTTACACCCGATATACAAACCATCTTTTTTAATGAGTTCGTACATGGCTGTATCAACATTTTCCATGAAGAACTGAGGCTGACCAACAAAGTAAACTGACTCTTGGAAATCAGCGCTATCAATATAATGAGCCAAATTCAAATCAGCCAATTCAAGTAATGGTGCGCTTTCTATTACTGGCGTATTGTCAATAGCACCAACAAAAGTGAATGGAATGTAATCCCATTGCTTGCCGTTGTAATCCGTTGGAATTGTCTTTGGCTCTTCAGTTAGAGCGCCATCAGAGTTTTGCTTGTACACTTGGATAGTAAAGACAAATCGGCCTTCTATTTCCTCTAAGCGCAGAACTCGAAACTGATCTTTTTTCTCGAACTTGAAACCACCTTGAGTTCTGCTGGAAACTTCCTCATGAATTACAACAAGTGAGAGTTTTTGCTGATTACCTATAATAATCGTATCCCAATTGATAACAGACTTAGCAGGAAGTACATGAATCATTGGAAAAGCTTGTTTACTATAGTCTTCAGCTCTAACTTTTGATGGGGTTACACTTGGGTAATCCACATATAAAGCGCATCGATAAGTTTTTAATACATGACGTAATGATGCCTGAGCGATCTGATAAATTCCGACTCCCTGCCCATTAGCATTTCGTTCTAGATATTCAAGATCATCGGGTCTTTGAAAGTTTGGTAAGCGTGAAAAAGCGCCACCAATAAGACTCCCCAACGTCTTACCAGTGACCCCATAAAATACTGCATGTTCCAAATATGAATCGTATGCAGCCATAGCCTCTGCTGAACTGTCTTGCCTGTTATGTCGCGGCAAATACTTTTCTTTAGCAGCCTTAACTTTATGCTGACCCTCACAAACGTCTTCTACTTTGCTCCATAGATCAACGTTCTTTAAGTAATCAGGATGCTTAGTAGTAACGTCTGTCATCTTGCAAATCCTAGTTTTAATGAAGTAACTGGTCTGATAATAGGAAACCGCTTAGCTAAAGGATATCCTCCAGCATCTCCAACATGGTCCAAGCCTGATTTCTTATCTGGCATTCCAAAATCGTCATAAACTTGCTGCTCAAAAGTCTCTGTGAGTCTTGGGCATTTATTGGTATTTACTAATAATGAACGCTCACCTTCGCCATTTAAGATCAGGGCATTCACTGCATTAATACGGTCTTTAATGTTCGGGTTTGTAGAATTGACCTCTACCCTCAAGCCTTTTTGTCTAAGGATTGCATGATCAGATTCGCTCCTCTTTTTCGATGAAGTAGCTTGGCCTGCCGCATCAGGGATAATTGTCATCTCATGGTTTGGGAACTTTTCAATTAATAGATCGGCCATGGTTGGCGTATCACGTACACCTACCAACTCATCTAAAGCTCTTGGCTTGCCATCTCGAATGACATAAACCACAGCAGCCATTTTCAAGACGTTAAAGTCCATACCAATGAGCAAAGCCTCATTAGGTCTAATTTCTTCATCTGTGTGGTTTAAGGTTCGGTCGAAGTCTGGATAAACTGCCCCGCTCGTCAAGTTAACAAACTGGCCTTTTAAGTAAGCAGAAATCAACTGAGGTGGGTAAGATTCAAACAATGATGCAATGTAGTCATCAGGAAGATTTGCTTCATTGTCATATGTTGAAGCCTGAATCATTCCATATAGTGCACGTTTAGCATCACTTAGGTTTGCTTCCTTAACAAACTGTTCATGAGTGAACTTAAAGCCCTCTGGCGTTGTTGCAACATCAATACCGTTCAACAAACCAGCTTGTTTATATCGCATACGAGCAATGATCTTCCGCCAAGCTTGTTGAGCCTTGACCTTTGTCATCACATCAAGCTCATCAATCAAAGCATGACCAATTTTAAAACCTACAATAGTGTTGGGCTTTTCCATTGATCGGCAAATAATTGTGCTTCGATATTGGCGGCCATAGTAAAGATCAACTTCTTTGTTCGATTCATAGATCTTTGTCTTTAATCCCCAATCGAAAGCAACTTCATCAATCGTAGGAAAAAAAATATCCCGGATCTGCGGATACGTTGGAGCGAAGTAACCCAACGGCACCTTTGGAAATGACCAAGATTTATCACAAAGACTTGAACAACCTACCCAAGTTTTACCTGAACCAAACCCTGCAACAAAAGCTCTAAACTTATTTGGCAATTGGAGAAAGTTAGCCTGAGGCACATTCAGTGTTGGATTGATGTTCGGCATCTTTTTTACTCGCATCTACAACATGAATAGTCACCTGCACTGGGGTTACATCTTCATCTTCTTCTGGATTAAGTTCTTTTTGGAGTTTCGCTATTTCAAGCTCTTGTTTCTTCACTTGAAGTTCGCTTATCTTATCCAATCCAAGCAACTTAGCTTTACCCATTGTTGCTGCAACTGCCGCAGACACCTGAACCCGCTCTCCTTCAAATGCTGCTTTGCGTGCTTCTTCTAATTCTTGAAGCAAGTCGTCTACAGTCAAATTATGGCGGGTTTGATGTTCCTTTCTAATTAGCTCAAGCCTTGTGGTAATCTTGGGGTTCTCAAGTAATCTTTTAGCCTCACGGTTGACCGTGTTTTCATTCATTGAATCCGCATCGTAGGCTTGTCGATACGCCTCCGAAGCGTTCCCCAATTCGATAAACAATTGGCAAAAGTTCTCTTGCTTCGGAGTTAGTTTTAACTCCGCCATAAATCTCACCCATTAAAAAACCGCCACTTGGGCGGTCATAACTACTTCACAATTTCCAACTTTTCCAAGAACCGATCTAGCTCTTCCTCAGAATTAAACTCTAGATCTAGGATGTCATTGGAGGTTAAAGTTAAAACTAACTTATAAAAATCTCTATGAGCAAATTTATTGTTTTCTGATGTAGCCTTTTTCACTTTTACCACATGATTTAAATTAATGTATTCGGATTTATGCTGAACAAACATTATTTTTCCTTTATTAGTAATGATTAAAGAAAAAACAATATATCTTAGCTGCTTAACTATTCCAACACATACTTAAGGTCATCAGGTGTTTCCAAATAACACCCATGTTTATTGCAGAATGCATGAATGTCATTTAGGTACTCAGTAAACTGCTCAACACTGGCATCAGTTGTTGTGATTAATTCATTCAACCCATCCGCCACTTGCTGATACATCGGATGCTTTTGATCTTTCAAAACCTTTACTGCTGCAAACGTCTTTCTGTACTGACCAACATCATCACGATGATAAATACGCGCTAAGAATTGCTTTTTAAAGAACAAATGCTCTGTATCTTTATCAGTGCCTTGATGCTTCGCCCACTGATTAAGCCACATCCAGTACAAACGGTTTTGAGCCTTTGAACGATCTTTCTCTTGTGGTGCAATCAATACGACTAACGGCTTCCCTTCACTCGCTGCCTTAGCATGATTAGTATTGAGATAGCCAATTACATAGTTGATGTCAGAATGGTTTTTGATGACGAATCGTGGTTCCATTTTGACCTCGCAATAAAAAACCACCCGAGGGTGGCTTGATTTAGAATTAATCTAGATACCTTTTAAATGCTAGATGCATTTCTTTAATAAACTGATTTGTGTCGAGAAAATAGTTTGGATAAGCTTTTTTAATAGATTTCATGTCACCAACAGAAACTAATACAACATCTACTTCCGCTTCTCTCTTTTCTTGTTTCTCCATCAAGGCATAAACAGATCTAGCTAATTCCTCTTGTGCCTTAGTGAATGGCATTACGTTCACCATCCAGCCACCTTCTTCTTTTTTCAAAATCAAAAGATGATACGCATGCTGGCTTTTTGAGGTTGACTCAATATGCTTTGCAGATATCTGAAGCCCCTTAAGTTTTGTGAATATTTGAAGCCTAGTCTCTAGTTCTTTGGCTTGTGCTGCCAATTCTTGAGGTGTTGATGTGGCATATTCAGCAATTACAGGAGTGCCTTCTTTAATTGAAAAAAGCGCACTACTCAGCTTTAGAAACTTTTTAATATCCTCACTGCCAAAACCTGATTTAATTGATGCATTTTCAATTACACCTAAAGTTTCTACCGCTGTTGCCCAAGAATGCTGTAATGCCGTTCTGATCTGAAGTTCTATCTTCAAGCCATCTAAACCAGAATGATCTCGGCTTTTATATGTGAATACTTGATGTATGCTTCTATACCCATCATTTTTTGGGCTTTCAATATAATCATGACAAGGAATAACTGGGACGTGGTTAAACCTATTGTTTTGACTCAAAAGCTCTGCATGCAGGCGTCGAACATCCTGTATAGTTGGTAAAATTACTCTGACGCCGCCTATATCTTGCATTCTTGCCAAATTCATTTTTGGGTTTCTTTGCAACTTAGATATGATTGAAGGCATTCGCTTTAATCTTTGAGCTACAGTGAAATCCCTAAACTTCAGTTGAGAGCATTTACTTCTAAGATTTTTTTGAAATACATCAATAGGGTAAGAGTGAAGCGCTCTCCATTTATTTAAAACATCATATGCTTCTGACTGCTCTGCTTGAGTTGCAGACTCGCTTATTAGTGTTGCGCCAGCTCTTCTTAGAACATTTGTACCAGGCACAACTAACTGTGTTTCTGTGACCATAGTAAACCCCTTTTGTGTATTTGAAGTTTACCATGGTTTAAAAATGGCGTTTTAATTTTTTTATAAATATATGTAAACATTTCGTTTTTACATAAATTCATTATCAGAATTTGTATCTATTTTTAACATCCGCTCTGTTTTTTCTAGCCAACCATCAAATAGAGCTTCTGATTCTTGTCTCGTGCCTAATTGGTATGTGTCGAATAGGAAATGACACTTATGACAGAGAGGCACTGTAAACGCATCTGAGGCTTTTATTCCTCTACCCTTGCCATGCTTGCCAGAATTAGAATGTGCCGCTTGTGAGTGAGGATAGCCGCATCTAACGCATGGTAATTTTCTTATTGCAGCCAGTCGCTTTGCATCACGCATTTTTAAGGTTCTGTTTGATGTTAGCAATCTGCACATCAATATCTCTAATTCGACGTTTACAGTCTTGCTTGAACTGATGTGTCGCATTGAGATGATTCAGATTTTCAAGATTAAACCGATCTTTGTAGAGTAAATCTAAATTCTTCTTCGCTTCGATTGTGTCCAT